>JBDSPQ010000029.1:0-3238 GCA_039930305.1 Ginsengibacter sp.
GGTTTCCGTAGCCAGTATTTTGGCAGCTTTGATGGTGGCAACGGTGTAGTGGTGATGGTGAATTCAGATAATGGAAGCATCATGAATGAAATAATCAACAGTGTTTCCACAGTATATAAATGGAAAGATTTTTTTAAACCAACGGGTAGAAAAGCGATAACCGTTACAGGAAATATGCTGGACAAGTATATCGGCAAATATGTGTTGGATAAAGATACGGTTACAATTAACTCAGACAATGGGAAAACATTTCTACAGGTGAGTAATGGAGAAAATTACCGGATCTATTTTTCCAGCGAACAAGATTTCTTTTCACCGGAACTTCCATTCGATTTAAAGTTTGAAAAAGACAGCAGCGGAAAAGTTACAAATATTTATTTCAAGAACGATGGCGGCGAACACCGGGCGAAGCGCCTTGAATAGTAGTTTCAATATCAAAGCGGCTTTCACGCAAAATTATTATTTCATTTCACTTTCTCCACTTCCACGCGCCGGGAAATCAGCCGGTAAAGTATTATCGTCCGCGCTGAACAACCCGGATAAAAAGATCCTGTTTTTTACTTTAACCCAATAACCGTCTAATGTTACGGTTAGTGCGGGCACCGGCTAAAATCATTTATTTTTACCTCATTTAAAACAAGTAAATGAAGTCGATTGCAGATGACATAGGAAATCTTTTCAGGAAATATAAAGATTCAGAAATTGAGAAAATTGAGAAATTACCGCAGTCCGGCGGTGACCGCATTTATTTCCGGGTATTTACCAATGACGGCAATTATATTGCTACCTATAATGAGAATGTAAAGGAGAATCGCACATTTATCTATTACACCAGTCACTTCCGGAATTCCGATCTTCCCGTTCCCCAGATATATGGTGTTAATGATGCCCAAACAATTTACCTGCAGGAAGATTTTGGCGACAAATCTTTGCTAGCTGAGCTGGAGGAGCATGGCTACACGGACTACGTCTATAGTTTATTTCAAAAGAGCCTGAAAGCGCTTGCTGATCTTCAGGTAAAAGGGCACCAGAATATTGACTATAATTATTGCCTTACCTCAAGGAAGTTCGGCAAGCAGGCTATAATAAGCGACCTGCTATATTTTAAATATTATTTTCTTGACCCATTAAAAATCGCTTACGACAAAGAAAAACTAATCGAAGACTTTGATGCCCTGGGCACCTACCTGAGGCAGGTCCATCATAAGTATTTTATGTTCCGGGATTTTCAAAGCAGGAATATTTTTATCAAAAATGACGAGGTACATTTTATAGATTACCAGGGAGGTATGCGTGGCGCTTTGCAATACGATGTGGCATCCTTACTGTGGCAGGCGAAGGCTAACCTTTCCGAAGACTGGAAAAATTCTTTACTCGCCTACTATATGGATTGCGTAAACGAATTATTGGATGAACCAGTAGACGAGGTAAGGTTCATCAGCCAATACAATGGATACGTTCTTATAAGGTTACTGCAGGTACTTGGTGCCTACGGCTTCCGGGGTCTGTTTGAGCGCAAAGCACATTTTTTAATTAGTATCCCGCTGGCATTGAGAAACCTGGAATGGTTTTTAGAAAACAAAAAGACAGGTATTGCCATGCCCGAATTTGAAAGGGTGCTTCAATTGATTGTGCAGGAAAACATTGTAAGGAAATTTCAGCCGGTGCAAGCGGATGACGACACGCCCCTCGTTGTAAAAATTAATAGCTTCTCTTATTTGAAGTCAGGATATCCTAAGGATGAAAGCGGCAATGGGGGTGGGTTCGTTTTCGACTGCAGGGGGCTACTCAATCCTGGTCGATTTCCGGAATATAAATCACTAACAGGCAGGAACAAAACAGTGATAGATTTCCTGGAACAGCAAACGAGAATGCCGGAATTTTTAAATAGTACCTATAATCTTGTCGACATTGCTGTAGAAGATTATATTAAGCGCGGATTTGCCTCGTTGGTGGTGAGCTTTGGCTGCACCGGCGGCCAGCACCGTAGCGTGTATGCGGCCGATGCACTCGCCCGCCATCTCAGGAACAAATTTCGGGTGCAAATTCAACTGAACCATATTGAGCAAAACATAAGTGAACATAAAACTTTTGAAAAGATATCATGAAAGCGATGCTACTTGCCGCCGGCCTCGGCACCCGCCTGAAACCCTTTACCGATAGTCATCCCAAAGCGCTGGCTGTGTTAAACGGCAAAACACTTTTGCAGAGAAACATTGAGTACTTGTCAGGCGCTGGTGTTACGGATTTTATTATAAATGTTCATCATTTCGCAAAGCAGGTAATAGATTTCTTAAGTACGAATAATGATTTTGGCAAATCGATAACGATATCCGATGAAAGTGAAAGCTTGCTTGAAACCGGTGGAGGACTGATGAAAGCAAGCTGGTTTTTAAAAGACGATCCTTCACCTTTCATTTTAATGAATGTGGACGTGCTCACGGATATGCACATGGAGGCAATGATCAGGCAACACATCAAATTGAAGCCATTAGTTACGCTTGCAGTTTCTAACAGGCATACATCAAGGTATTTTTTATTTGAAGATGTAGGCCAGCTTTGCGGATGGAAAAATATAAAAACCGGAGAGCAGAAGATAAGCCGGGAAGTATCGAAATTTTACCCTAAGGCGTTCAGTGGAATTCATGTGATCTCGCCCGAAATATTTTCATTAATAAAAAGGGAGGGGAAATTCTCGCTCGTAGATGTTTACCTCGATCTGGCTGTTGCACATAAAATAATTGATTTTGAGCACAGCCAATCGAAATTTATTGATGTGGGTAAGCCGGGCAGTATCGAAAAAGCAGAAAACATATTCCCTTAATTTATTTTAGTTCCACACGCAAAATCAAAATTGAAAATAAATAAATGAATCACCACTCTTTTGGCTAACGATTATGGCAATCAGCATCATTGCCCAAATTGTCGCGACAACCCACCATTTAATCTTTTTTGCCACCTGCAGTACGGTTGTATCGCGCATGAACCAGTGTATAAGAACCATCAGGGTAATGACAACGGTAATTATCAATATGTCACGTGTGGGCAGCAGGGCAATCCCATAGTTTGCCCGCCCAAACATGGAAGTCAGCATCCGCTTTGCTGCAGGAAAATTAGCCGCCCGGAAAAAGACCCATGTTACATTTACCAGGAAAAACGTAAACATTGCAATGAAGAAATTACTAAGGGTATTACTTTTAAAAAATGGAGACATTAAAGATGCCCGTTTGATATTCAA
>JBDSPQ010000030.1:0-6116 GCA_039930305.1 Ginsengibacter sp.
AGAATAATCTTGTCACCTACAGTTGCAATTATTTTATCGGCAATTACTCTTTTAGTCTGCGCATTTAAAGAAAACAGACAGAACAATAAGCCCGCGGAAAGTAAAATATTCTTCATGAAGAGTTTGTTTAAAATAAGGTGTCGAAGTTCCGCATTGACGGGTGAACAATAATAAAAGTAGTTACACAGGAGCGGATTTGCCTGCTTATACCGTTAAAACTTGAAGGTTATATGTTAAAACACGTTTAATTAAAGTGTGCGCTTGACTTCCACTTCTTCAAAGGCTTCGATCATATCGCCCGGTCGGGTGTCGCTATAGTTTTTGATACTCACACCGCACTCCATATTATTAGTCACTTCCTTCACATCATCTTTAAAGCGTTTCAGGCTTCCCAGCTCACCGGTGAAAATAATGATGCCATCTCGTACCAGCCTGATGCGGTTGTTTCGGGCTACCTTACCTTCAATAACAATACAACCAGCTACGCTCACTTTATCAAATTTGTAAGTCTCCTTTACTTCCAAAATGCCAAGAATTTTTTCCTGGATCTTTGGTTCCAACATTCCTTCCATGGCGCTCCGTACCTCGTCAATTGCATCGTAGATGATAGAATACGTTTTTATTTCCACCCCTTCATTTTCTGCAAGTTTGGAGGCCTGCAATGCAGGCCTGACATTAAAGCCTAAAATCACCGCATCAGATGCCGTAGCAAGCAGAACGTCACTCTCGGTAATTTGACCAACTCCTTTATGAACTACACTTACGACAATTTCTTCTGTACTTAATTTTTGCAAGGAATCACTTAATGCTTCAACTGAACCATCCACATCTCCCCTTATAATAAGGTTCAGTTGTTTAAAGTTGCCGAGTGCAAGCCTACGCCCTATCTCATCAAGGGTAATATGTTTTTTAGCCCGTATGCCCTGTTCACGCATAATTTGGGCCCTGCGATTGGCAGTATCCTTAGCTTCTGACTCGTCAGCATAAACCTTGAAAGTTTCACCAGCCTGCGGGGCACCATTTAAACCCAGTATGAGAACCGGTGCTGATGGCGGGGCAGTCTCTACTCGCTGATTTCTTTCGTTAAACATTGCTTTTACCCTGCCGTAATGCTGGCCGGAAACTAAAAGATCACCAAGTTTCAATGTTCCATTCTGAACCAGAATGGTAGCCACGTAGCCCCTGCCTTTGTCAAGTGAAGCTTCAATAACACTACCCATGGCAGCTTTTTCCGGGTTTGCTTTCAATTCAAGCATGTCGGACTCCAGTAATATTTTATCCAGCAATTCATCCACATGCAAACCCTGCCTTGCGCTCAATTCCTGGCTCTGGAATTTGCCACCCCAATCTTCTACGAGGATGTTCATTCCGGAAAGCTGTTCTTTTATTTTTTCAGGATTTGCTCCATCTTTATCCATCTTATTCAGCGCAAATATCATCGGCACATTTGCCGCCTGGGCGTGTGAAATGGCTTCTTTTGTTTGTGGCATCACCGCATCGTCTGCTGCAATCACAATTACGGCGATATCCGTAACTTTTGCACCTCTTGCACGCATAGCGGTGAAGGCCTCGTGACCCGGTGTGTCAAGGAAGGTAATTGCCCGTCCGCCTTTTAGCGTTACTTCGTAGGCGCCTATATGCTGGGTAATACCACCCGCCTCACCGGCAATTACATTGGCTTCTCTTATATAATCCAGGAGAGACGTTTTTCCATGATCAACGTGACCCATGATAGTCACAATGGGAGGACGTGGCACCAGGTCTGCCTCATTATCTTCTTCCTCTTCTTCCTCCAGGTCTCCTTCATCATCTATCCCAATAAACTCTACTTCGAAATTAAATTCGCCGGCTACCAGTTCAATCACATCGGCTTCCAATCTTTGATTGATGGAAACCATAATACCCAGGCTCATACACTTACTAATTACGTCCGCGAAACTCACGTCCATAAGGTTAGCGAATTCACTCACTGATATAAATTCGGTTACCTGCAACTTATTATCAGTCACTTCTTCGCCCACCACTTCAGCAGCCTCTTCACGCTTGGCACGACGGTACTTGGCCTTGAGGCTTTTCCCCCTTCCACCGGAGCCCGCAAGCTTTGCTTGTGTTTCTTTTATTTTATCCTGTATTTCCTTTTGGTCAATTTCTTTTTCTTCCCTTCTGTTGGGAGGAAATGCCTCTCTGCCAAACCTTCCGCCCTGGGGAGGTCGCGCAGTCTGCGGGCGCTGGAAAGTTCCATTACCGGTTGTCTTCTTCTCGACTGGTATACGCTTTCTCTTCCTCCGTTCATCAACCGGCTTAGGCTTCTGACTAATTGTGGGACTTGGCAGGTCTATCTTGCCCATTATCTTCGGACCTTCTAAACGGGATGCTTTTATATTGGTAATTACAACCGGATCCGGGACAGCCTCGATCTCAGGCACTTTTGCCTCGATATCCACTTCAGGCGAGGGCTCCGTTCTTTCAGATGTTTCTTTTACCGGCACTTTTTTACCTGAATCTTTTTTGGGTCGCGTAGAGGAGTCAATCGTACTTAAATCGATTTTATCGACCACTTTCAACCCCTCAACCTCGGGCGCTTCAATTTTTACAATTTCTGGTGCCGATGCCTCTACAACGGGCGCAGCTATTTCAGGGGTTTCAATCACTTCGGGCGTTACTTCTTCTACACGCGCAGGTTCCTCCTGTATCTGTTCTTTCACCTCTTCCACTGCGGTAGGAGGAGTAATGACTTCTTCTTTCGCCTTGACAGGCTCTTTTTTACTAAAAGATAAATCCTGTTCATCTCTCCGCTTCTTGTAATCAGTAACTGCATTCTTCGGGAGATCTATTTGTTCGGCTTTTTGTTTTGCAACTTTATCGGGTTGAAATTCCACCTGTAGTACACGGTACATTTCCTCAGAAATCTTGGAATTAGGCTTCAGCTCATCGCCTTCAAAACCTTTGGACACAAGAAAGTCTACCAAGGTATCCTTACCTATGTTGAATTCTTTGGCCGCAGCCATTACCCGTGGTGTATTTACTTCTGCCATTAAAGCTGTCCCTGCCTCCACTAATGGTGCAGGTAATTTTTAAGTTTAAAATATATATTTCAAAAAATCTGCCCGGCGGAAAAGACTTTACTCGCTGGCAAATTCCTCTTTCAGGATTTTCTTAACCTCAGTGATGGTCTCTTTTTCAAGATCAGTGCGACGCTCCAACTCTTCATCAGACAACAAAAGCACACTCTTTGCTGTATCGCAACCAATCTTTTTTAATTCATCTATCACCCAGGTTTCTATCTCATCTGTAAATTCGTCCAGATCCACATCATACTCTTCTACTTCTCCTTCGTTATCCCGGAACACATCCAGCTCCAGCCCGGTGAGTTCGCATGCAAGCTTGATATTTACACCCCTGCGTCCGATAGCTAATGAAACCTGGTCAGGCTTCAAATAAACGTTAGCGTGTTTTGCTTCCATGTCAACATCCATGCTTGTAATTTTAGCGGGTGTTAGTGACCGCTGAATCAAAAGCTGTATATTATTTGTCCAATTGATAACATCAATATTTTCATTCTTTAGTTCGCGAACGATACCATGTATGCGGCTGCCTTTCATACCGACACAGGCGCCAACCGGATCAATACGATCATCAAAACTTTCTACAGCAACTTTTGCTCTTTCTCCCGGATCTCTTACAATTTTCCTGATAACTATTAACCCGTCAAAAATTTCAGGAACCTCAATTTCCAGCAATTTAGCGAGGAATGCCTGATCTGTACGGGAAACTATAATTACTGCCTGGCTATTTTTTAGCTCGACCTTCTTTACAACTGCCCTTATTGTCTCACCCTTTTTGAAATAATCTGAAGGAATTTGCTCGGATTTTGGAAGCAACATTTCATTTCCTTCTTCATCCAGCAAAAGAATTTCCTTTTTCCAAACCTGGTAAACTTCACCGGAAATAATTTCACCAACCCTGTCTTCGTATTTCTTTAAGAGAATGTTTTTCTTAAGATCGTTGATCCGGCTCGCCAAAGTTTGTTTACCTGCTAGTATCGCTCTCCTGCCAAATTCTTTTTGAATATCTACTTCTTCATAGAGTTCTTCCCCTACCTGGTAATCCGGCTCTATCTTAATGGCATCCTTATATTCAATTTCAGTCAAGGTATTGTACAAATCATCATCATCTACAATAGTTCTACGCCTGAATATCTCCAGATCACCCTTTTGATCGTTTACAATGACGTCAAAATTTTCATCTGAACCGTATTTTTTTCTTATTAAAGTTTTGAAAACATCCTCCATCACTTTCATGAGTGTGGGTCGGTCGATGTTTTCTGCATCTTTGAATTCCTGAAAGGATTCAATCAAATTGATACTTGCCATTTTGGATTTTTTAAAATGTAATCAGCACTTTAGTTTGCTTTATTTGATCAAATAATATTGTTGTGATATCTAAGTCTGTTTTTTTACCCTTGCCTGATTTTTCCTGTATCACGACTTCGTTCTCCCTTACTTCCGCAAGTTTTCCTTCCCTTATAGAATCATCGTTCATCAGCACCTGCACCGTTCTGCCAATATTTTTTTTGTACTGGCGAAAAAATTTCAATGGCTCGTCTACTCCGGGTGAAGAAACTTCTAAAGAAAAATTTCCGTCCGGAAAAAGGGCCGAATCTTCTATATGTTTGTAAAGAACTTTGTTCAGCTTAACACATTTATCAATAGTAACGCCATCATCACCATCCAGCAACACAACGATACCGTTTCCCTGGCTAATTTTAAGATCGACTAAAAAGTCGGTATCAGACTGCGAAAGCACTTCTTCCAAAAAAAATCTAATACTATTTAGAGGAGCTTCCAAATTCATTTAAGCCGCAAAATTTTTTAAAAAGCAGAAGGGAACGCTTCCGTTCCCTTCACTGATTCTTGTTGACGCTGCAAATATACATGAATAAAGAAATACGATCCAAATTATGTTAAAGTGAATGAACGGCAGGCAGGTAAATCATTTAATATTTATTTTTGCTACATGAACATTTTAAGACTTCTTTTCGAGCTTTTTTTAATTTACATGTTATATAAGCTTGTATTTGACTTCATTATTCCCGTTTACCAATCTTCTAAAAAGATAAAAAAGCAGTTTGGAGATATTCATTCCAAAATGCAGGAAGATATGAACACCTACAATAGGCAGCAAACTTCTGCCACTGCACCAACAGAAAAAAAGAAAGAGGGAGATTATATCGAATTTGAAGAAGTAAAAGAGTAAGTCTTACAATCCTAAATTTTCAATTAGCATTCCTGGCTTTAACCATACCGTCCTCAAACCCAATCTGGCAGCAGTATCTACATTTTGAATTGAGTCGTCAATGAATAGTGTTCTTTGTGGGTTCAATCCATTTTTACTTAAAACGGACTCGTAACAATCGTCTTCCGGCTTACGTAATCCCATTTCAAAAGAATACCAGGCTTTTTCAAAAAATGACTCAAAGCTTGAAAAGCGTTCTTTCTCTAAATAAATTTCACAAAACTTATTATAATGGATCGCATTAGTATTGCTTAGCAAAAATAACCTGTACTTCTTTTTTATTGAATTTATAAATGCGAGGCTGTCTTCGCGAAAATCTAAAAGCATTGCATTCCAGGCGTTTCTTATTTGCGCATGAGATAACTGAAGGCCGGTACGTTCATTCAATAACCGGTAGAATTCAGTTTCAGATATCTTTCCTTTCTCCAAATTGCTGAATAGCTTATCTGCATTCGCCTGTGAATACATATGATTGAAGTCTGTAACCCCAATATCTTCGAAAGCTTTCTGTGTAAGGTGATAATCTATATTAAGAATTACACCACCCAAATCGAAAATGATAGCTTCTGTTTTTTCCATGCTCAAAGAAAATTATTTCTCCCCACTTACTGAATTTTTCTATTTTTGCACTCCTGAATTTTTTGATAAGGTTTTATCAAAAAAATTTTGATTCACGTTTTTTAAACGAATATCAAAACGGGCCTATAGCTCAGTTGGTTAGAGCACTTGACTCATAATCAAGTGGTCCCTGGTTCGAGCCCAGGTGGGACCACTAAAACCCTTCAAATCGAAGGGTTTTTTTATTCTCTTAATTCAGTGAG
>JBDSPQ010000031.1:0-4340 GCA_039930305.1 Ginsengibacter sp.
GTAAAATTCATAAGGGTGAAAACGTGCGTGCATTCCCCATTAGCAACTGGACAGAACTCGATATCTGGAATTATATACGCAGGCATAATATTGCCTTGCCTTCTATTTATTTTGCGCACGAAAGAGAAGTGCTGGAGTATGAGGGCCAGCTGGTGGCAATGTCTGAACACCTGAAGCTTGACCCGACTGACGTGATTGTAAGAAAAAAGGTAAGATACAGAACCGTAGGGGACATGACCTGTACTGCTGCTGTGGAATCAAACGCTACCGGCATTGATGACATCATTAGTGAAATAATTGCGACCAAAACCAGTGAAAGGGGTGAAACCAGGATAGATGACAGGGTATCTGAGGCAGCTATGGAAGACAGGAAAAAAGGTGGCTATTTCTAGCCTTCAACTTCATTTATTCAACAGTTGACATTCAAGAACTAAAATAATAAAAGTGGATATTCTGAGATTTATCACAGCAGGAAGTGTAGACGATGGTAAAAGCACTTTAATTGGCCGTCTGCTCTACGACAGTAAATCTATATTAATAGATCAGCTTGCTGCCATCGAAAAGCAGAGTAAAAATAAAAGTAATGGAGAGATTGACCTCGCGCTGCTAACTGACGGCTTAAGAGCAGAAAGAGAACAGGGCATTACAATCGATGTTGCTTATAAATATTTTTCAACCCCCAAAAGAAAATTCATTATTGCAGATGCGCCGGGCCACATTCAGTACACCCGGAATATGGTAACCGGGGCTTCTAATTCAGAACTTGCGATAATTTTAGTTGATGCCAGGAACGGTGTAGTGGAGCAAACCCGAAGGCATTCGATTATCACGTCGCTTTTAAATATTCCCCACGTCGTGGTTGCTATCAATAAAATGGATCTTGTTGAATATTCGCAGGACGTGTATAATAATATCGTAATCGACTACGCAAAAGTGGCCGAATCATTAGGATTACAGGATGTTACCTACATTCCTATCAGTGCGCTGAACGGTGATAATATTGTAGACAAATCATTGAATTTTTCGTGGTACGAGGGTGAGTCTTTATTACATCTTTTGGAAAATGTTGAGCTGACTTCAGATATTAATCTTACTCATGCACGTTTTCCGGTTCAATTTGTTATTCGTCCGCAGGCGGCAGAGCTACATGATTACCGGGGTTATGCCGGTAAAATTATTAGCGGCATTTATAAAAAAGGAGATAAAGTAACCGTTCAGCCTTCAGGAATTGAGAGTACGATAAAATTACTGGAAATCGGCGGGCAGGAAGTAGAGGAAGCTTTCGCTCCTCAGAGTATTGTAATGCATCTAACCGACAATGTAGATGTAAGCCGCGGAGACGTGATCGTGCAGCATGACAAACAGCCGACGACTGACCAGGAATTTAGTGCCGTAGTATGCTGGATGGGCAACAAGCCTTTGTTACCTGGAAACAAATATTTTTTGCAACTAAATAGCCAGGTGGTAAGATGCGTGGTGAAGGAAATTGAATACCAGCTTGACGTAAATACACTGGAAAAAAATTATTCTCCTGAAAAAGCCGAACTGAATGATATCGTAAAGGCAATAATCAAAACCGCCACGCCGGTTACTTTTGATTCATATAAAATTTTAAGGGAAAATGGCGGGGCTATCCTGATTGATGAAACAAGTTGTGTCACTGTGGGTGCCTGTATGATTGAATAAAAAAATTTAAAAACTTACCCTACAGAAAAAGTAGACTTAGAATGAAGATTACCGGAAAATTAATAATTGCAGGCGCTGGCCCCGGAGACCCGGAGCTTATTACGGTAAAAGCAGCGCTGGCCCTTCGCCAGGCAGACATTGTTTTAACTGACCGGTTGGTAAGCGCTGATATACTCAACGCTTATGTACGTAAAGAAGCTTCCATAATTTATGTAGGAAAACAATGCAGACGTGGCATCTCTACGCCGCAGCAAACTATAAATAATCTCATCGCAGAACACTGCCTTGAAGGGAAACTGGTAGTGCGGTTAAAGGGCGGAGACGTTTCGATATTTTCAAACATACTTGACGAACTTGAAACTGCTGTTAATCATGATATACCCTATGAAATTATCCCGGGAGTTACCGCTGCGCTAGGGGCTGCTGCATACGCCGGTATCCCGCTTACCGCACGAGGCTATGCAACAGCCGTTCGGTTCGTTACCTATTACAAATCAGATATAGTGACTGATGAATATTGGAAAGAACTGGCGCAATCGAATGACACCCTTGTTTTTTATATGTCGTCGGAAACATTAGGAAGCGTAGTGGAAAACCTTCTTATAAATGATATTAGCAGAGAAAAAACATTAGCAATAATTGAACAAGCCACTACGCCTTTTCAGAAAGTTCAGGTAACGAGTTTGCATGAATATTACGGCAACGTCAACGGAGCTTCTTTCATTTCCCCTTCCCTCGTAATCATAGGGAAAGTGGTAAACCTGCATAAGCAGTTTGCCTGGCTTGCCAACAGCAATAGCCGCGAAATATATTTCAAACCCGGAGCAAAAATATATCCAACATCAACCCTTCAGAAAAATTACTGAAACATGTTAGCTGAAAACAAACTGAATCTTTTAAAGGAGTTGATAGATACCTCTACCAGCGAAGAACTCATCTGGATAAATGGATACCTGAATGGGATCGTATCTCAAAAAACCGTTACTGCTCAGCCTGTGGTGAAGAATTCTAAGAATAAAATAACGATCGCGTACGGAACTGAAACAGGAAACTCCAAAAAACTGGCAACTGAATTTGCAGCCAAGGCTAAGAAAATAGGGATCAATGCAAAAGTGCAAAGCCTCGACCAGTACAGGTTAAATGATCTTTCTAAAGAGGAATATTTTCTGGCTGTAATAAGTACTCACGGTGATGGTGAGCCGCCGGCCGCAGCAAAGAAATTTTATGACCATGTTCATCAGAATGGCTTTACGCTGGATAAATTAAAATATAGTGTACTCGCATTAGGCGATACCTCTTACCCACTATTTTGTAAGGCCGGTGAAGATGTAGATACACAACTGGGAAAGTTAGGCGGCGAAAGATTTTTTCCCCTTCAAAAATGCGATCTCGATTACGAGCATGAAGCAGACCAATGGTTTCATGAAGTCTGTAATACGATAAATGGCAATGCAGAAATTCCTTCTATTGCCGCACCCCGCATTATCACAAAAAAATCTGCCGGCCGGAAAATTTATAACGGTAAAATATTATCGCATACTGACTTAAATGATCGTGGCAGCAATAAAGAAACCTATCATATTGAAATAGAAGCCGAAGATTTGGTTTACCAACCCGGTGATTCAATTGGCATCGTCCCGGAAAATGACGGTAAGATTGTGGAGCAGATCATCGCATTAACTAGCGCTGACGATACCCTGAATGTCGATTATAAAGGCGAATTGTATTCCTTATATAACTTGTTACAAAAAAAATTAAATATTACCTACCTGCCGGAGCGTGTAGTAAAACATTATGCGGAGGTTGTTGATCAGGAAGTTCCCATCGAGAGAACGGATCTAATTGACTTGCTAAAAGTTTACCCGGTAAGAGATGCCGACCAGTTTACAGATGTGGTAAAAATCCTGGAAGCTACCGCACCGAGGTTGTATTCTATTGCATCTTCCCCTGAAGCACATAATGGTGAGGTGCATATTACCATTGCCAAAAATTCTTTCAAAATAAACGACAAGGTAGGCTTTGGTCTCGCTTCAAAATTTCTTTCAGATTTTACTGTTGGGGATGAGATCCAATTTTATATTCATCCGAATAATCAATTCCGTTTGCCATCCGAAGATAAAAACGTCATCATGATTGGACCAGGCACGGGCATTGCACCTTTCCGCTCCTTCATTGCCGAGAGAGATGCAACCGGCGCTGACGGAAAGAACTGGTTATTTTTTGGCGAACAACATTTTGTTACTGATTTTCTTTACCAAAGTGAAATACAAAACTGGTTTGAAACAGGAGTGCTGACGAAAGTAAGCACGGCTTTCTCGCGCGATCAGCCTGAGAAAATATATGTTCAACACAGAATGATGGAGCATGGTCACGAACTGTTCGAATGGATACATACTGGCGGATACGTCTACGTTTGTGGAGCGAAAGATCCCATGAGTTACGACGTGGAAAAAACCTTATTACAGATCATAGAAGAATTTGGAGAACGGTCGAAGCCGGATGCAGAAAAATATCTGGACAATTTAAAAGAAGAAGGCCGCTATATCAAAGATGTCTATTAATTCTCTAAAAAATTTCGGAAGCAACATTTGAAGTAATTATTATGGATGAACATTTATCACCAATAGAACGAATAAAAACAGAAAGCGATGGGC
>JBDSPQ010000032.1:0-4399 GCA_039930305.1 Ginsengibacter sp.
TGGTGGTTCTCTGCTTTATATGCACTGTTTGCGATTATTATTCCGTTGGGCTGGCTGCTGCGGAAATTATATGAAGCACAAACCACCAATGATTTTCATAAATTAAGCACAGCGATAAAAGTAGTTATGCTTACAGGAATGTTGTCTATGATTTTTTTCTAGAAAATTGATAAATTGAAAATAATATTAGCCTCCAAATCGCCTCGCCGGAGTCAACTACTTCAATGGGCTGAGATACCGTTCGAAATTATTTCCTTTGAAACAAATGAAGACTATCCTCCCGGACTTTCTCCAGAAGAAGTGGCTATGCACATAGCCAGTAATAAAGCGCTCGCTGTACAAAGCAATTTGAAAACGACAGATACTAACAAATCGGGGTATCCCATACTTGCTGCCGATACTATAGTGGTTTGTGATAATAAAATCATTGGCAAACCAGCCGACAGAACCCAGGCAGTCGATACATTGGGCAAACTTTCCGGGAAAAAACACCTGGTAATAACCGGAGTGTGCATATGTTGCAAATCCTATAAAAATATTTTTGCAGAAACGACCGAAGTAGAATTCAATGTGTTGTCAGGAAGCCAGATTGAATATTACGTAGACAATTATAAGCCTTATGACAAAGCAGGCGCTTATGCTATACAGGAATGGTTAGGCGTAGTAGGAATCAAATCCATAAAGGGTGACTTTTATAATGTAATGGGTCTGCCCGTGAACAGGGTTTACAAAGAACTCATAGAACTTTCGAAAGATTTGTTGAAATAAATTCCGACCGGAATTTTTTATCTTCATTTTCTCATCAGGAAGAAGATATGAAAGAAGATATTCTGCAATATATCTGGCAATTTCAATATTTTAACGGCATCGAATTACACACGACTGCCGGAGATGTCCTGCAGGTGATTCATCCCGGCACTCAAAATTTTGACCAGGGTCCGGATTTCACAAACGCCAAAATAAAAATTGCCGGCACTTTGTGGGTAGGCAATGTCGAAATTCATGTAAAAGCGTCGGACTGGTATAGCCATCATCATTCTGCGGACAGCAATTATCAAAATATTATTTTGCATGTCGTATGGAATAATAACCGCACGGTCGACAATGAGGGTCGGAATTATTTTCCGACTGTTGAGTTGCATGACCGGGTTTCGAAAATATTGCTGAATAAGTATAGGGAGCTAATGACTGCTTCCCAATTTATTCCCTGCGAAAAACAAGTTCAACATGTAAACGAATTGGTGCTTTCTTCCTGGAAGCAACGACTCCTTGCGGAAAGACTTTTAGCGAAGTCTGAAAAGATTCTTTTGATTTTGAAAGAAACAAATGACCATTGGGAAGAAACTTTCTGGCGACTCATAGCTGCAAATTTCGGGTTGACTGTCAACAGTAATTTCTTTGAGCTGCTTGCGCGGTCCGTACCGATAACGCTGCTGGCAAAGCATAAAAAAAGTATTCACCATCTTGAAGCTTTGCTGCTGGGACAGGCAGGCTTGCTGAAAGCAACTTTTAAAGAGCAGTATCCCGCCATGCTTCAAAAGGAATTTCATTTTTATCAGAAAAAATACCAGCTGCAACCTGTAAGCGGTGAAGCATTTTTCTTACGGATGCGCCCTGCAAATTTCCCCACGATTCGCCTGGCACAATTGGCATCGCTGCTGCATGAAAGTGAGCACCTTTTTTCCAGGATAAAAAGTGCAGCATTAGTTAAAGACGTTGCGCAGATGCTGCAGGTAACCGCGAACGATTACTGGAATTATCACTATGTTTTCGATGAAGAATCACCCTATAGAAAAAAAACACTTGGCCGTCAAATGGTTTACAATATTATCATTAACACGATTGTTCCAGTAATATTTTCTTATGGCGTATATCACGATGAAACAATTTATAAGGAAAAAGCTGTAGCATGGCTTGAAGAAATTTTTCCAGAAAAAAATAAAATAACGAAAGGTTTTCAGACGCTCGGCTTCTCTAATAAAAATGCATTCGATTCCCAGGCGCTTATACAATTAAAAAATAAATATTGTAACCACAAACTTTGCCTGCACTGTGCTATCGGGAATGCTATTTTAAAAAAAGGGTGACTGGCTGATGAGAAAATTTCCAACACCCGGATCAATCCTACCTTTCTAAAACAGCTTTTGGTTTGTAATAAGTTAAACGAAATGTTAAGTACCTGCGGGTAATTTCTTCGTAAATACTATTACAACCTGCATTATGTATTTTTGTATAAATTTACCCAGTAAACCTTCTTTCATGTATAGAATTATTTTTTTAATCCTCCTAATCCCCTTTTCTTTTACAGCCTCGGCACAGAAGTCTAAGAAGCAACGGCAGGCCGAAAAGCGGGCACATGTAAATGATTTAATAAAACAAGAAGAAGAAGGGATAATCGCCTACCAAAAGAGCTTCGTATTTGGGGCTAAATTAACTACTGATGGATACGGAGCATTTTTAGAACTTGGCCGGGCCAGTTCCGTTAAAAAAGCCCTGCTTTACCAACTTGAAATTACTGAGCGAAAACATATCAAAGAAGATAAACAAAGCAATCCCTTTATCAACTCAATTCCCTTCATCTATGGAAAGAAAAATTTTGTATATCCGGCAAAACTCGGTGTGCAACAGCAAATACTCTTAGGAAATAAATCAAATAAGAATGGCGTGAGTGTTACGGCCAATTATGGAGGGGGGCTTACTTTAGCCCTGTTGCGTCCTTATTATTTGCAAGTCCAAAAGGGGAATGAACTTGAGTATATTAAATATGACTCGCCAGATAGTTCGCTCTTTTTAAACCCTAGTGGCATTTACGGCGGCCCCACTTTTGGGCGCGGATGGAGCGACCTTACCGTAACGCCCGGCGTTTATGCAAAGACCGCTCTCCGGGTGGACTACGGCAGTTACAACGAAATAGTTTCCGCGATTGAAGTTGGCCTTACAGCGGACTATTATACTAAAAAAATTCCGATACTTCTCAAAACCGATCCCAGGCAGTTTTTCTTTTCCGGCTATGTGGCAATTGTTTTTGGGAAAAGAAAATAATAATAGATCCGGGTTATCATCCTAACATTAAAAAATGAGTGAAGCAATTATAGTACAGGAAATTTCTAAACAAAAAAAACCGGATTGGCTGCGGGTAAAACTTCCAATAGGGGAAGAATATAAGCACGTGAGAAGCCTGGTGGATACTCATAAACTGCATACGATTTGCGAGAGCGGCAATTGTCCAAACATGGGTGAATGCTGGGGAGAAGGTACTGCTACATTCATGATACTTGGAAATATTTGCACAAGGAGTTGCGGCTTTTGTGCTGTGGCTACAGGCAGGCCATTAGCGGTAGATTGGGATGAGCCCCAAAGAGTGGCCGAGGCCATACACCTGATGAAAGTGAAACATGCGGTGATTACCTCTGTAGACCGTGATGAACTAAAAGACGGCGGATCAATTATATGGTTCAACACCATCAAAGCGGTGCAGGCTTTAAACCCTGACACAACGATGGAGACCCTCATACCGGACTTCAAAGCTGAAGAAGAAAATATTGAACGGATAATTGATGCCGCACCTAACGTGGTGAGTCATAATATTGAGACTGTAGAGCGGCTAACCCGCACCGTTAGAATACAGGCGAAGTACTGGCGCAGTATGCAAACACTCAGGATATTAAAAAACGGTGGCATGCGCACAAAAAGCGGAATTATGCTTGGGCTGGGGGAGGGTGAAGAAGAAGTAATTCAGACTATGAAAGATTTACGGGAAAATAATGTGGATGTAATTACCATTGGTCAATATTTACAGCCATCGAAAAAACATTTACCCGTGAATCGTTTCGTGCACCCGGACGAGTTTGCATTGTACCGCGAAATTGGTTACCAGCTTGGATTCGATTACGTTGAAAGCGGCCCGCTTGTCCGCTCTTCCTATCACTCTGACAAACATGTAATCCAGGGCTGGGGCAGGGAAAAGTGGCTAAAAGAAAAAATGTTTGCAAATTAATTTTTTTCCGGACTACTGAACAACTAACCTATGCTGATCGACCCGTGAATCTGCATTTCTCCATTAGGGAATTTGGGTCAAATTGTCCATTGATCATGAACCACGCCAACGAGGTAATAGTTGCCTTCAAATTCTTTGAAAACCAGCCGCAGGCTCCTCCAATCCATTCCGTCATATTTTTTATCAAAGCCTGAAAAATAATTTTCCATAAAATCAGCGTCTTTATAAATTTCCGTAATATTATTCAAAGAGTTACCCGCGCCCATCGTCTGATTATAACTGGTTTTTTCTGGACTTAAAAAATCAACATCGTACACAAATTTTTTGAAGTAATCGCCAATGGTCATTCGTATATCGCCTCCTTCTCCGTCGTAGGCACCCCAGCTAATTATCTGCGGGTTC
>JBDSPQ010000033.1:0-13823 GCA_039930305.1 Ginsengibacter sp.
AGAGGCCATTTCTTACATTATCCCCGTCGAGCATAAATACTTTAAAGCCTTTAGAAAAAAAATAGTGTTCCAGCCGAAGGGCTAAAGTAGTTTTACCCGATCCGGAAAGGCCTGTAAGCCATATCAGGTGAGGCTTTTGCAACATTGCCGTCTTGCGTTGCTCCGTGTTAATTTTAGAATTGAAGGGAAAAATAGTAGTGGGCATAGCTATAAGTTATAATACCATGAGATAAAAATAAGGCATGCTGCCGCATAAAGTATGGTTAGCGGAAAACCAATTTTGAAAAAATCGCTGAATGAATAATTGCCCGGTCCTGACACCATCAAATTGCACTGGTATCCGATAGGCGTCATAAAAGCGCACGATGAAGCAAAGGCAATAGCAACGAATACGGGCGTGTTACTTATATGCAGTTGATGTGCAAGCGAAACAGCTAATGGGAAAACGATGGCTACAGTTGCGGTATTTGATATCACCGAGGTTATTAATATCGTTACCCCAAACAGCATAGCTATTGCCGCAACCGGATGCGTACCACTCACGTTCAACACGCCCGCGGCTACGCGATTGGCTGCACCGGATTTAGAAAGGGCCAATCCGATAGCAAGTGATGCTACTAGTAGAATGGCTAAATTGACATCGAAAGATTTTTTGAGGTCATTTAATTTAAGCGTTCTAACAGCAATAAATACCAGTATCGCGAGTGATGTGGCAAGAAAGAGATCCATAATCCTGGTAATACCCAGGATCAAAAATGCCAGGGCAACAACAGGCGCAATTTTATTGAGTAGAGGTCTTTTTCTTCCGGGTAGTTGAATGTCATGACGCTTAAGCAATAACAATTCAGATTGATGGTTTTGCATTTTATTGCCTCCAAGCATCAGTAGCAGATCGCCACTGCCAAATATTGCGTCACCAACAGGGCCGTCAATTCTTTTACCCTGCCGGTGAAGCGCGATGATAGAGGCATTATACCGCTGCCGGAAATCCGAGCCCTTTACTTTCTTTCCAATAAGGTTAGAGTTTACCGGAATGATGGCTTCTATAAAGTGATGATGTCTGTATTTGTTGAGTGTAGTAGTGTCAGGCAATGACAGGCCTTTTACGTCCTTCACCAACTGGGCAATAGCGCCGGTTTTGCCGGAAAAATAAAGCCGGTCACCTTCGAAAACAATTTCTTCCGGCGATACCGGAAAAATAGACCGGCCATTTCGTAATACCTCGAAAAGATAAATATTTTTCAGGCTGCGCAGGCGCGTTTTGATGCTTTCACCAATCAATATCGAAGACGGTTCCACTATAGTTTCAACAACGTACTCGTTTAGATTTTCTGCCATTTCCTGCGTGGCACTTTTTCTCACTGGTAATAATGCATAGCCAACGATATATAAATAGGCTACTCCTAATATTGTTACGATCAATCCGATAAATAGAAAATCTTTATAGCCTAACAATGTCAGCCCGGATTCGGCAATCAGGCCATTCAGCAGCAAGTTGGTAGAGGTGCCAACGACTGTGATCATTCCGCCTAATACCGTAGCAAAACACAAAGGAATCATGAATTTAGATGCAGGCAATCCTCTGCGGTCTGCCCAGTCTTTTACATAAGGAATCATAAAAGCAACAATGGGCGTATTATTAATAAAGGCTGAACAGGAAGAAGAAAAAAACATTAGCCGAAGCAAAAATTGCTTTGGCTGCAAACCGGGTTTGAAAAGATAATTGAAGAAGCCGTCGCCGAACTCTTTTTTAAAACCGGCAGCAAGTATCACGAGTAAAAATATGATGATGACCTGTTTGTTGGCTAAACCTTTTACAATCTCTTCAGGTTTTAAGATGCCAAAAACCAGGAAGACAAAAACGGCGATCATAAAGAGTACCGATGGTCTTGCCAAATTGCTGTACAAAGCAATAATGAGCAAAACGACAGTAGTTAAGACTATGAAAGAAGACATGTTGATAATTGTAACTAAAAAAGCCCCACCTGAATAGGGATATTCTATATTATTTTTTGATCATTTATATATTGGAATAGTAAAGCTGCAAAACACTAAGAGTAGTGGTTCGCGACTTTAGACACGTAGTCTAAAAGTATCAGGTGTTAGCAGGGTTTTTTAAGCTTGCTTTTGGTGCTATTCATGATTATCCAGGAAACAATTATCTCACTTTTAATAAAAGATATTTCCAATAACCAGTTTATTCAGTCGCCATCTTATAACAAAATGCGTTGCCTATGGAATGATCCACTCTGCATTATCGGCCATTTAACTGTACATAACTCCACAATGTAAAGGGTATCGCGATAAGCAGGATTAAAACAAGCCAGCTTTTGAAGATAGCCAATCCCGCGACACAAATAAGAAAAACATAAAAAGGGTAGATAAAAAATAAAAGCCCCGTCATAACGGAATCGTAATGATCTTCCGCCCTGTTTTTTATTGAAAAATGAATTGCCAGGTAAAGTGGTAAGTGTAATATGAATCCTAAAATTGACGGGATAAATAAGATTACATATTTTAAAACTGATTTTTTAACCTGGAAGTATTTATTTCTTTTTTGCCGATCATTAATGTCAATTTCGAAAACAAGCTTTTCAAGTTCATTTTTCAATTTCTGATTAAAAGAAATTATCTCTTTCCCTGCATAATTTTCCTGAGTTTCTGCTTTTGAGATTAGGGTACCAAAATTCAGGTGAATAATTTTGCCGAACTTTCTAAAAGAGCTGTAGTTGATACCGAGCGGCAGAACTCTTAATGGTATATCATTTTGCCAGGCCTCCAGGGCCAGCCGTGCGGTTCCTTTTTTTAACGGTCTGAGGCGCCATTCGTTTATGCACCTTCCTTCGCTAAAAATCAGCACAATGCCATTTTTTTTAAAAATATCCTGGCATGCGTTGAAGGTATCATAATTGTTTTCAAGATTTTCTACGCCCTCGCTTACCCTATAAACGGGTAGCATGTTAAATGACGTAAGAATTTTCGTAATGATTCTATTAGCGAACGCATCTCCCCGTGCCAGTGAATAAACAGGGTTTTTAAAAAGTGTCGCAAGAATTATTGCATCCAGGAAAGAATTGGGATGATTGGCAGCTATAAGAAGCGGCCCCTCCTGTCGGAGAAGTTCTTGTTTATTGATCACAATTTTGCTGCAGTACAAGAGGAGAAAGAACTTTGCGGGAAGTAGTAAAAGCTTGTACAGCAAAAGAAAACTTTATGAATGATACATTATTGATCCGTTGGCATGGATACCTTAGCCACCTTTTTCTTCTTCTTTTTCTTTTTTGATTTTTCAATTAGCATCATATATACCCCCAGGGACAATACGCCTAAAATAACTCCTAATCTCTTCATGATTTTCAGATTTATTTTAAAAATACGGCTAATTCAATTGCGGATCTAAAGGAAAGTTGATCATCATCTCATATTTCCCGCCCAGGTGCCTGAGGGCATTTTTCCAAACATTCTCCGGTGAAGTATCAAAAAGGAGTTCTCGTGTAGCAGCAACCGTTAGCCAGCTTTCTTCTTTTAGTTCATTTTCCAGCTGTCCTTCTGCCCATCCGCTGTAGCCTATGAAAAACCGGATTTTTTTTGAATCGATATCATTATTCCTGAGATTGGCAGACAGGCTTTCGAAATTTCCGCCCCAATACACATTTTTGAGAACTTCCTCTCCGCCCACGATCACATCAGGATACTGGTGTAAAAAATGCAGGGAGTCGCCTTGCACTGGTCCCCCCTGGTATACGGGTAATGGTACTTTGCCTAAGTCGGGCACTAACTCGTTTAGTGATTTGGGAAACTTTTTGTTAAGTACAAAACCAAAACTACCTTCATCCTTATGTTCGCAAAGAAAAATAACACTGCGAACGAAGTTAGGATCCTTTAAAAAAGGGTTGGCGATTAATAATGTGCCCCGGGAAGGTGAAATCATAAATCTAAATTATATTTATTTATCGAAAATCTCAGGTAAGATGGTTTCAAAAAGTTAAGATATTATAGATAAGGGATCGTTAAAAATGAAACTTAAAATTACTCAATATCATTTTTAGCTGTTGCGAAGTTTAAATTTGCCGTTAATGAAGAGAATTTTCCCTACCATTACCATACTGATCTTTATCTCTCTCCTTGGAATTATTTTTTTTCAGATATTCTGGATCAGGCAGGCCCTGCAGGACAAAGAACAGCAATTTGAAAAGGGCGTTTCTATGGTTACCGTTACCGCTGCCAATGACCTGGCTGAAGAAAAAGGAAATCTCTCGCCTTTCGATAAAAGAAGCTCTGATATCCTTTTTCCCTTAAACGTGTTCCCCACTACTATTGTTCACAAATTCTCGAGGGAGGAAATCCGTGAACGCATACAAAAAGCTTTTGAAAAAAATAACCTGAACGATGTAGAGTTTGAATTTGGAATTACTACTACATCGATGATAGGTGATAACCTGCAGTCGAAAAATTTTGTAAAAGCTTACGACGATACGGTGCATAATCTTTCCTTCGTTTATCCGATACAGGTACCCGGTGGCAGCATGGCCGAAGGATTGTCAACGGAAGAACTCCTGATAATAGTAGTACCTCATGTCAATAATATCATATGGAAGCAGGTAACATGGATGGTGCTGGGTGCCGTTTTATTTACGTGTATCATTTTTGCCGCTTTTTTTATTACGATCAGGGCATTGCTAAATCAGAAAAAACTAAGTGAAATAAAATCTGATTTCATTAACAACATGACCCACGAGTTTAAAACACCTTTAGCCACGATATCTCTTGCTGTTGATGCGTTAAAGAATGAAAAAGTAATCAACGACCGCACTAAAATGGATTACTTTTCCGGAATCATTAAGGACGAAAATCGCAGGATGAATAAGCAGGTGGAAACCATTCTCCAGGCTGCCTTGCTCGACAGGCAGGAGATACAACTTAATGAAAAGCCGGTTCACGCCCATGAATTAATTAATGCTGCTCTTAACAATATCAAACTTCCTTTGGAAGAAAGAAATGGAAAAATTGAAACTTCTTTTGGTGCTGAAAATGATTTATTAAGAGGCGATGAAGTCCACCTTATTAATATCATCAATAACCTGCTCGACAATGCGATTAAATATTCCAAAGAAGAGTTGGTCATCAAATTATCTACGCAAAACGTAAACAGTCATCTTAGAATTAAAATAGAGGATAATGGTATCGGAATGAATAAAGAGACCGTTACCCGTATATTCGAGAAATTCTACCGGGCACATACCGGAAACATTCACAATGTGAAAGGGTTTGGCCTTGGGCTGAGTTATGTAAAGAGTATTATCGATGCTCACAAAGGAAAAATAAAAGTAGACAGCATGCCGGGTAAAGGCAGCATATTTACCATCGACCTTCCAATTTATAAAGAAAAAGCCTGACTTTTTTCTTCCCAGCATTCCATGTTAATCTTTTACAAGAGCCCTTATGGTGATCTGGATTGTCTGATTTTCTCACACTATCCCACCCTTTTCCACAAGTAATTAACAGGTTCTTCACACGGCTTTTTTCTAATTTACTATTATACCGCTACTGGTGCAGCCCTCCAGGCATGTGTATAAAAAGAAAAAGGTAAAAAAAGTGACGTAAGTGGGAAAAAGTGTTATTTTGTGGAAATTATTCCAGATTATCTAATTTCTTCATAATGACAGGCTTCCTCGGGGAATACGAATCTACTTTAGATGCCAAGGGCCGTTTCTTATTGCCTATTGGTTTTAGGAAGCAGATGCCTGTCAAAGGTGGTGATTCTTTTGTTTTAAACAGGGGTTTCGAAAAATGTTTGAGTTTATACACATCTAAAAGCTGGGAACCAATTTTTACTGACATAAGCAGGTTGAACGATTTTGATCCAAAAGTAAGGCAGTTTAAAAGGTATTTTTTAAATGGAGCTACGCCTGTGGAGTTGGATAGTGCAGGAAGGATGCTGTTGCCGAAAAATCTGATGGAATATGCAGAGCTTGAGAAAGAGATAGTACTTGTATCGGCTATAGACAAAATTGAAATTTGGGATAAAACCAAGTATAAACAGTTCTTTGAAACTTTTTCACCACAGGAATTTAGTGATTTGGCGAAAGAAGTAATGACAGGCGACCAATTTGTAAAATCCTAACGATGTTGCAAGGCAGATACCATGTGCCGGTATTGCTTAACGAAACCGTGAATGCATTGAATATTTTTCCGGGAGGAACCTATGTGGATTGTACATTCGGCGGGGGTGGCCATAGCGCTGCTATTCTTGATAAACTTGACTCCGGGGGTAGGTTGATTGCTTTCGACCAGGATGCAGCAGCTTCAAAAAATCTTCCTAAGGATGAGCGGATAATGTTTGTTCCTCACAATTTCCGGCATATTAGTCGTTTTTTGAAATTTCACCATCATCCAAAAGTAAACGGCATTCTGGCCGATCTCGGGGTATCAAGCCACCAAATCGATAAAGCAGAGAGAGGATTTTCCACCAGGTTTGATGCTTTTTTAGATATGCGAATGAACCAGTCGCAGGATTTGGATGCAGCCAAAATTGTGGCAACATATACCGAGGAAAAACTGCACAAAATATTTGAAGAATATGGCGAGGTCACGAATTCCAAGACTTTGGCAAAACTAATTGTAGCCACACGTCGTACCCAGCCCATTAAAAGTATAGCCGAGTTTAAACGAGCGCTCTATGATATTGTGAAAGGCAACCCGGAAAAATACTTTGCAAAAGTGTTCCAGGCTTTGCGAATAGAGGTGAACGATGAATTAGGTGCCCTGAAAGAATTGGTTACGCAAGTGCCTGATTTGTTGATGGAGGGAGGCCGGGCGGTGTTTATCACTTTCCACTCTTTGGAGGATCGTATCGTGAAAAATTTTTTCAGGTATGGCCATTTTGAAGAAAGGCAAAATGATAATGTTTACGGCATACCTGCTGAAACTACCCTCAAGGTAATTTCAAAAAAGACGGTAGTTCCTTCAGATGAAGAGATGAAAGCCAATCCAAGATCACGGAGTGCAAAACTGCGGGTTGCAGAAAAAGTTTCAAACAGTGATTTGAAATAAAAATGAAAACGGCTATGCCTGCAGACGAACAAACATCCATACACAAAAAAAAGACGCCGCCGGGAAAAAAAACCCGTCGCACTCTGTTGAATAATAAATGGATTGTAAAGAACATTCCTTTTTACCTCTTTTTGGCTACACTGGCCGTTTTATATATTGCGAATGGTCATTTTGCGGATAAGACGATCAGGAAAATTAATTCGACAGCAAGGCGTGTTAAGGAAATGGAATATGAATTCAAAACGATAAAACGTGATGTCATCTTCAGGAGCAAAGAAAGTGAGTTGGCCAAAGCGGTAGAACCGCTGGGCCTGCATGTGCTGGTGGCACCACCCGTCAGGTTGACAGATACATTAAGAAACGACTAAACGCATAAGGCAAGTTGGATGTAAAAAAAGATATATCATGGCGGGTCTACCTCTGCTTCATCTGCATTTTAGTGCTTGGAGTGGTAGTGATATCCCGTGCTATTTACATCCAACAGGTACAAGGAGATTATTGGATAGGCATGAGCAATAACCAGCATTTGAAATATTTTGATATTAATGCCGAACGCGGAAGTATCTATAGCGAAGACGGAAATATGCTCAGCACCTCTATCCCCGTTTTTGATATTTATGTTGACTTTGCAGCAGACGGATTGCGAGAAAAGGAGGGTAGGCGCTTTTTTGAAAACCTTGATTCACTCAGCCTGGCGCTGGCAAATTTATTCAAAGATGGTACCAAAGCCTCGTACCGGAAAACACTGTTGAAAGCGTACAAGAAAAAGGCAAGATACTACGCGTTAAAAAAGAAAATATCCTTCGGGGAGTACCAGGCTTTGCGCGAATTTCCCCTGGTGAGACAAGGCAGAAATAAGAGCGGCTTCATTATAGATGTGAGAGACAACCGTGTAAACCCATATGTATTGTTGGCCAACCGGACCATAGGCCTTTCCCGCGGCGATACGAGCAGGAATGTAGGCCTTGAAAGATCCTACGATAGCTTATTGAAGGGCCAGACAGGTCAGCGACTTATGCGATATATGGCGGGAGCGTATGTTCCCGTGGATGGTGGTGAAATAGAACCCGAAAATGGCAAAGACATTATTACTACCATCGATACTTATATGCAGGATGTCGCTGAGAATGCCTTATTGAAAATGATGGGTCAAAATAATTCTTTGCATGGTACCTGTATTGTAATGGAAACAAAAACAGGAAAAATAAAAGCCATTGCTAATCTTGGTAGACGCCCGGATGGCTCGTATATCGAAGACTATAATTATGGATTGGGCAAAAGGACAGAGCCAGGATCTATTTTCAAACTCGCTACACTACTGGCATTACTGGAAGACAAATTCGTAGATACCAGCACCGTGGTAGATTGTGAGGGAGGTGTAAAATCTTTTTATGGTCTTAAAATAAGAGACTCCCACCAGGGCACTAAACTGCTTACGGTGAAAGAGGCATTTGCGCGTTCTTCTAACGTAGCCTTTGCAAAGCTTGCAGATGAATATTATCACAACCAGCCACAGCTATTTTACAATCATCTCCACCGCCTGAGATTGGATACCACTTCGGGCATTGATATCGTAGGAACCGCATCTCCCCTTATCAAAAGACCAGATGGAAAATTCTGGACAAAATTTACCATTCCATTTATGGCGCATGGTTATGAAGAACTGTTGACGCCGCTCCACATGCTAATGCTGTACAACGCGGTGGCTAATAATGGTAAAATGATGAAGCCTTACCTGGTAAACGGTATAAATGAGACCGGGGTAAGGGTAAAGTCTTTTGCACCTGAGATGCTCGTCGAAAAAATATGCAGCGATGAAACGCTGGGAAAATTGAAAGACTGTCTTTTGGCAGTTGTAGAGAATGAACATGGAACTGCCCACCTTTTACAAGACGGTACATACAGGTTTGCCGGTAAAACTGGAACGGCTGTAACGGCCATGGGCAACCGGGGATATAATAAGGCGAACAAAATTTACCAGTCATCCTTTATAGGATACTTTCCTGCTGAAAATCCCAGGTACAGTATAGCAGTAGTGATCCAAAACGGGTATGAATCACGCCTCGCTTATGGCGGCGTCGTCTCCGCGCCGGTTTTTAAAGAAGTAGCAGATCGTATCTACGCATATGAATACTCCAAAATTCCTTTTGAAAACCCAGATAGTCATGTTGACAGCAATGTGTACATGATGTATGGTTTAAAAACAGATATCAACAGGATTGTAAATCTTTTCCAATATCAAAACCTGGATTCATCAACAGATGCCCGTTGGACGACCATGGCGCTTCAGGGTACACGGTCCGAATTAAAATCTTCGTACAACGTTACGGTCACTCCTCACAAAGTGCCGGATGTTTCGGGCTTAGGGTTGAAGGATGCGGTTTACTTATTGGAAAATATGGGGCTGCGGGTCCTGGCGTCAGGAAGGGGGAAAGTGATTTCTCAATCCTTGCCCGTAAACCAAAGTTTTAGTAAAGGAGAGTCGATAAACCTTCATTTAAATTAATGACAGAACTCCGGCAAATATTATATAAAGTAAAAATAAAATCAGTCTTGGGCTCCGCGCCTGTAGCGGTGGAAGATTTACGAATAGATTCACGTAAAGTAACTGCCGGCGATTGTTTTATTGCCATAGCAGGTAGTGTATCCGATGGCCATCATTTTATTGATATGGCTGTCGCAAACGGGGCCACGGTAATTGTATGCGAAAAAATGCCCGCTGTATTCCCGGAGAAAACTCAGTTTATTGAAGTAGAAAACTCTGCCGTTGCGGCCGGAGTGATGGCGCATAATTTTTACGGTTGCCCATCAGAAAAATTAGTGTTGACAGGCGTGACAGGGACGAACGGTAAAACAACTATTGCCACTTTATTATTTAAATTATTTTCCGGATTGGGATATACCTGCGGATTGCTAAGTACCGTACAAAACCAGGTGGGCGATACCGTACTTGCAGCCACCCATACCACGCCCGACGCCATAAGTCTAAACAGTATGCTTGCTAAAATGGAACAGGAGGGATGTACCCATGTTTTCATGGAAGTAAGTTCTCACGCGGTGCACCAGCATCGTATCGCCGGTTTGCATTTCAGCGGCGGCATCTTTAGTAATATTACCCATGATCACCTGGATTATCACAAGACATTTGATGAGTACATAAAAGTAAAAAAGCAATTTTTTGACAACTTGCCTTCATCCGCATTTGCACTGAGCAATGCTGACGATAAGCGTGGCAGTGTCATGTTACAAAATACAAAAGCCAAAAAGTATTTATACAGTCTTAAAACCATGGCTGATTTCAAAGGAAGAATAATTGAGAATACATTATATGGCTTGTTCGTAACGGTTAACGATGTTGACGTGCACTTTAGGCTCACTGGCGCTTTCAATGCTTCTAATTTACTGGCTGTATTCGGCGCTGCTATTTGCCTGGGTGAAAACAAGCAACCGGTTTTGGAGGTACTTAGTAACCTCACCGGTGCAGAGGGAAGATTTGATTTTATAAAATCCGGCAACGAAAAAATTATCGGTATTGTTGATTACGCCCATACGCCGGATGCACTTTTAAATGTACTGGCCACTATCAAAAATTTAAAAAATGGCGAGGAGAAAATAATCACTGTTGTTGGTTGTGGCGGCGACAGGGATAAAACCAAGCGGCCCGTGATGGCCGAGGTGGCATGTGAATACAGTGATAAAATCATATTTACCTCCGACAATCCCAGGACAGAAAATGCGGAAACGATTATCAGGGAGATGGAAGCGGGAGTACCCATAATAGCGCGGAAAAAATACATCTCTATCACAGACAGGAGAGAAGCTATTAAGACTGCGGTCAATTTGGCCGGCAATGAAGATATTGTATTGGTAGCAGGCAAGGGCCATGAAAAATACCAGGAAATAAATGGTGTGAAATACGATTTTGATGATAAAAAAATATTGAAGGAAATGATGGACCTGATGGATAAATAATTAAGAATAAAGAATGCTGTATCACCTCTTTGAATGGTTTACCCAAAACGGAATAAAGTTTCCGGGAAGCGGGCTTTTTCATTTTATCACTTTCCGGGTATTGGTGGCAGTTTTATTATCGTTGGCGATCACAACTATATATGGCAAACGACTGATTAATCTATTAAAGAAAAAGCAAATTGGAGAATCTGTTCGTGAACTTGGTCTCGCGGGGGAGAAGATGAAAACCGGAACGCCTACAATGGGCGGCATCATTATTTTGCTGGGCATACTGATACCAACACT
This sequence comes from Ginsengibacter sp., assembly GCA_039930305.1. Lineage (GTDB taxonomy): Bacteria > Bacteroidota > Bacteroidia > Chitinophagales > Chitinophagaceae > Ginsengibacter. The sequence goes on from JBDSPQ010000033.1 coordinate 11,311, forward strand.
CTTGCTTGCCAACCTGGATAAGGTATATGTAAGGCTGATGCTGCTTTGTACCGTTTGGCTCGGTATAATCGGCTTTATAGATGACTTCTTAAAAATCAAAGCCAAACGTATTTCAAAAGCGAAGGGAATTCCTTATAAGAAAACCGATGCGGATGGCCTTGCAGGGAAATTTAAAATATTCGGCCAGGTGATGCTCGGAATCATCATCGGGTCAACACTCTATTTTAATGAAAGTGTAGTAGTGAAAAGGGAAGTTATCAGTGATACTAACGGTGACCAATGGACGCCTCAGCGTGGTGAGCACAAAGTTGCTGAGGATACGATTATTACCGATGGCAAGATCCACCGGTTTGTAACCGTAAAGACACCTATAACAACCATACCTTTTGTAAAAACGCATGAATTTAACTATGCAAGGCTATTGCCGGTTAGCTGGGAAAAATACACGGTAGTGTTATATATCCTTATCGTTATCCTTATTGTAACAGCCGTTTCAAACGGATCTAACATTACCGATGGCCTGGATGGTTTAGCAACCGGGGTGAGTGCAATCATGGGAATAGGCTTAGGCGTGTTTGTGTTTGTGAGCGGGGATGTAAGGATAGCTGACTATCTGAATATAATGTACATACCCAACCTGAGCGAACTGTCAATTTTTATTGCAGCATTTGTAGGTGCCTGTGTAGGCTTTCTATGGTACAATGCCTATCCGGCGCAGGTATTTATGGGAGATACAGGAAGTCTTGCATTGGGGGGCATTATCGCGTCGCTGGCAATTATCGTTAGAAAAGAATGGCTGATACCGATATTTTGTTTCGTGTTTTTAATAGAAAATGTAAGTGTGATGGTGCAGGTGGCGTATTTCAAATATACCAAACGGAAATATGGTGAAGGGCGTCGCGTGTTTTTGATGAGTCCGCTACATCATCATTATCAAAAGTTAGGGTATCATGAAAGTAAGATAGCAGTAAGATTTTGGGTAGTAACAATATTGTCTGTAGTGTTTGCTGTAGTCACATTGAAATTAAGATAATTGTTGAGAGACCATTTTAAAAATTGTCCCTATGAAAACTATTTTTAAAATCATTTCTCCATACTGTTACCCTGTGAAGATGAGGTTCTGACCCATTAAGTTCATTCCGTTGAAAAACTATTTTTTTGGCATTTTGCTCAGGCAAGGCAACGAATTAATATGAGAGTAGTAATCCTTGGCGCAGGTGAAAGTGGCATTGGAGCCGCATTGCTGGCAAAACAAAGAAACATGCAGGTTTTTGTCAGCGATGGATCTATGATAAATGAAGCATTTAAAAATGAGCTCATTTTACACAACATAGATTTTGAGGAAAAGGCACACAGCACCGATAAAATTTTTGATGCCCAACTGATTATCAAAAGCCCGGGTATTCCGGAGAAAAATGAGTTAATAAAAGAACTTAGGAAAAGAAATATTGAAATAATCAGTGAGATAGAATTTGCCTACCGGCACAAAGGCGCAAGCAAAATAATTGCAGTGACCGGCAGCAACGGAAAGACTACGACCGCTTCTTTGATTTATCATCTGTGTAAAGAAGCAGGATTGGATAGTGCGGTCGTTGGGAATATTGGTTTTTCTTTCGCAAGGCAAATAGCAATTGCGCCGAAGGAAATATATGTTGCCGAGATAAGTTCTTTTCAGTTAGATGATATAAGATCTTTCCGTCCGGATATAGCGGTCCTTACCAATATTACGGAGGATCATTTAGACAGGTACGAATACAAATTTGAAAAATATATTGAAAGCAAATTCAACATTATCAGGAACCAGGTATCAACCGATGTTTTTATTTATAATGCTGATGATGAAACAACGAATCAATTTTTAAACATTTATTTAAAAGGGCCAACCCCATTACCATACAGCATGAATAAACCACTGCCGCAGGGCGCATATATTTCCAATGCTGAAATGCATATTAAATGGAAAAACGAAGAGATGAACATGAGTGTTAATGATTTTGCTGTAAAGGGAAAACATAACCAATATAATACCATGGCCGCCTGCCTCTCAGCTGTCGTGATGGATATCAGGAAGGATAAGATAAGAGAAGCGGTACAAACGTTCGAAAGTCTTGAACACAGAATGGAACCGGTTGCCACTATAAAAGGAATAGAATTTATCAATGACAGCAAAGCTACCAATACCAACAGTACATGGTACGCGCTCGAAAGCATGACCAAACCTACAATTCTCATTCTGGGTGGGGTTGATAAAGGCAACGATTATTCTTTCATGAAAGAATTGGTGAAAGAGAAGGTGAAGGCAATAGTGTGTATGGGTGTAGACAATCGGAAGATTCATGAAGCATTTGGAAATATAGTTGAACTTATTATAAATACAAACAATGCAAAAGATGCTGTACAGTCAGCTTTTCATGTTGCAAATAAAGGAGACGTTGTGCTTCTTTCGCCGGCATGTGCCAGCTTCGATTTATTTAAAAATTATGAAGATCGCGGAAAGCAATTTAAAGAAGCAG
>JBDSPQ010000034.1:0-4611 GCA_039930305.1 Ginsengibacter sp.
TTGGCGTATTGCTGCTTTCTTTTGGTGGATTGTATACCTGGTTTATTCATAACTCCAACAGGCTTTTGACCGAAATGGTAAACGAAAAATCCGGCGGTAAATTAAAGCTCCAGCTTTCACGCGTGAATTTTGATTTCTTTTCAAACGAAGTAAAAGTACACACAGCGAAAATTACCAGTACAGGCGCAGATAAAAATAAAATTACTTACCGTGTAAACTTTCAGAAAATAACGCTAACCACCAACTCTTTGTGGTCGGCTTTTTTTAGCAATTCGCTGGAGATAAGAAAAATAAAGTTATATGATCCCGTGATTGAAGTGTTCAGCAGGCGAAAAGATAGTGCGGACGATACGAAGAATAATCTGTCACTTGGAAGTGAGTTAGGCAAACTATATCATTCGGTTGTAGACGCTATTATTTCGTTAAATACCCATTCCATTTCCCTCATAAATGCAAAACTCATACTCAACAGCGGACAAAAGCCGCTTGTTTTCTCTAATATTAATTTTGCCCTGAAGAAGCTGAATAAAAATCGTGCTTCCGGCGGAAAATATGTAGCAAATAATAACATTCAATTCAATTCATCAAACCAGGACATCAGCCTCACCGATGGAATTCATCAATTAATGTTTAAAAAACTGGTGATACAGAACGGGAGAGATATTATTTTGGACAGCTGCACCATTATAGCATTCCAAACTTTAGAGTCGCACAGCAGTTATAATATTCATTTTAAAAGACTGGCGTTAAAGGGTGTTGATTTTAATGCCTGGTATAAAAATAACCTGATAAAAGCAGATTCGGTCTATTGCGAAGATCCGATCACGAATATAAATCTTAGCAGCGCGGCATCACAGGGCCGTAGCATTGATAAAACCATAACCGGTGCAGATAAAATTTTAAGAGATTTTGCCGGTAATTTAAATATCAGGTTTCTGGGTGTGATGAATGGCAATATCCACCTGAATATTAGCGGTAAAAAAAGTCAATCAAATATTCATTCAGGCAAAGTTAATTTTCAAATTGAAAATCTGCGCATAAGCCCTGACTCCTCAAAGCTTATCTCATTAAAGGTTTTCAATTTGCTCGTAAAAGGTTACCAACTTTTTAATAAAGACAGCACCTGTATCTATTCTTTCGACAGCGTTCGCTTCGCAAATGATAAGCTTGTGCTTAATAATTTTTCCGTTCACACTGCATCAGGTATTAATAAGATAAGGAGCTACAGGAATTACAGCATGCCTTATTTTGAATTGATTGGGGTCGACTGGTCTGAATTATTTTTTAATCAGAATTTAAAAGCTGACGAGGCTGTGTTGCTTGATCCTACTATAACGTATAAACAAATTGCAGGAGTGGAGCTGACAAAAAAATCTTTTCTTATTACGTCTCATCGCAACTTCGACGAATTAATGGACATAGGAAGAATTAGTATTATCAATGGTAACGTGAACCTGGAATGGGGTGAAAATAAATCACTCCGGTTACAGGGTTTTAGCGCCAATCTCCTTGGCGATAATATTGTTGACTACAGGCATGTGCAACTACGCGAGGATGTAGAATCCCTGTTTTTCCAAAATGGTTATTTAGAGGTTGGAGATTTTAATGCCGGGTTAAAAAATATAACTTTTAAAACCAATGAGAATATTCATGTGGGGCAGTTGACTATTGGTAATGATCTGACTGGGTTGGATGCAAAACTTAATGATATTTCTTTAAAAAATATTTATGCTGAAGAAAATGGAACGATCGTTATGGATGGACTGCAATGGAATAATGGAGCCATTACTCTAAAAGCTATACCTGGTTCCAAAACGCCCTCAAAGAAAGCTTCCCTGCTTTTTAAAGACGTGCTGGGAGCCAATACCCAGTTTACATGGACGAGAGACTCTGGTATTTGCAGTGCATTTATGAGTAATCTAAGAGTATCATCGCTTACAAAAGACAACAGCAGTCCGCTTGAAATACACGGACTTGTGATGAATGGCAGGCAGTTCACTTTTTCGAATATTGTTACCACGGTGCATGCCGGAGATTTTAAACTATCTGATCATTCGCAGGAATTTATGAATGCGCATTTTGAAAGTAACAGCTATAAAGGAAACCTTGCCATGGATATTCCTTCGGCAACACTAACCAGCAATATCAACTCCCTTTTTATTAAGGGATTAAATTTCAGGAATATCGTTTTGATTGCGCCTGTTATTAGCTTTAGAAGGCGGGATATTTCAGCCCCCACTGCGCATGAGAATGCTATTACGCCGGGCGTGAATATCGACCACCTGACCATAAAAGAACCCGTTGTTACCCTGGAATTTGAAAAGGACCGATCTAAAAAAACAATTTCTTTAGCTTATTCAAAAGGCAGTGAAATCAAGGCTGAAAGCATAAACGTCTCGCCGCAAGCTATCAATATTGAAGATATTTTTCTTAAAGCAAAAAAAGGTAAGATAACCGGGCTGGAGAGAGAATGGGATGTCGATAATGGTCTTGATTTAAAGCTGGCGAAAATAAAAATATTGAAGTTGGGCGATAGTACGGTTTGGAGTGCAATTCTCAATCATTTACGCCTGCAACATTCTGACGGGTTTACATTTAATATAAAACAAGATAAAGTTTTTTTGAAAGATATAAGTATTGAAAACTGCGGCGTTTCGTCCGTTTCGCTTAGCAATATAGTGCAGTGGTTACGGTCAAATCAATCTGCTTTGTTCAGAACATCCGCAGCAAAATACATAACGAAAAATTACTCTTCACAAATTAGCAATGCAAGTTTTGATGCCCGTCTCAAATTATTAAAGCTTGATTCTTTTTCTTGCAGCCCGGTAATATCGCGTGATTCATTTATCGCATCGCATCCCTACCAAACGGATTATATAAGATTCCAATCCGGCAATGTCAGGTTATATGGCTTTGACATAATAAAGTTCATTTCAGAAAAATCTCTCTCCATTCAGGAAGCGAATTTGAGCCAGCCCGCAATATCCGTTTACCGTGATAAACTTCCGCCGTTTCAGGCGGGAGTCAGAAAGCCTTTATTTACTGAGCAGTTTAAATCCATTTCTTTCCCAGTTTTAATAAACCAGGTAACGATACACGACGGAAAAGTAAGCTATACAGAAAGGAATGAAAAAAACCGGCTCGAGGGAGATTTGGTATTAACCCATTTAAATGGAAATATTTCGAACCTTACAAATTATAGTCCTGCGCCTAATGATTCGTTATCTATAACACTTGCGGGGCAAATGCAGGATAAGGTGGCTTTCGATATCAAATTAAATCAATCCTACAATGATAGACAGCAGGGATTTAGCATGACTCTTAACATACAACCAACTCCGTTTAATATCTTAAACCCTTTGCTGGCTAATCTTTCAAACGTAAAATTTACTTCAGGTGGCATAGATAAATTTCAACTGAATGCTGTGGGAAACGATGATTTGGCGAAAGGAACAATAAAGTTTTATTATCATGATTTGCACATTCAATTGCTAAAAGATGGTGGGGTACAAAAGACAGCTTTTATAAAAAGACGGGAAAGCGACCTGGTTAATTTTTTATTTTTAAAAAATGATAACAATTCAAGAACCGGTGCTATCTATTTTAAAAGGTTGAAGGACTTTTCGTTTTTTAATTACATAAATAAAATAATTTTCAGCGGGATTAGTTCAAGCGTCAATACCAGGAGAAACAAGAAATATGTAAAACTTTCCGGAAAGAAAAGTCCTTCAACCTTAGAATAAAATTGCATTTTACCAGGAAATAGAAATCAGGATTTTCTTTTTACAAATTGGTCATGAATATACTTGCTTTGCGTATTGCCTTAATGCTGCAAGTACCTTCATGGCATCTCACACATTCCTGCAGAGGGCCACGAGTTCCAGGTAGGATACATGGGCAACATTATTTTCCAAAACCTATTTACTGAAATTAATAAAGATTTGGGCATGATGTGAACTGTGGAAAGTTTGTTGCCAACCGGAAAAGTCTTATATGCATTAGTTTATATGTGTTCAGACATGGTTAACATAGACAAGCGATTTAGAAGTATCGAAGTATTATGAGCATGATAAAACCCGCCTGAATTTTCGTACATTAGTTTATTTTTGAGGTCTAAAACTGCGAAAAATCCTACACAAATTCCTCTGAAAGTAGAAGGGAAAACTTACCGGTAATTTTAATACTTTAATCAACAGAAGGCTTGAAATTGTTTATTAAACATATGGTTTGCATCCGTTGCAAAATGATCGTTAAGGAAGAGTTATCAAAACTTGGCCTTCATTATACTTCAGTCGAACTCGGAGAAGTGGATATAGTTGAAAACACTTCAACCTTCCAGCAGGAATTTTTAAAAGAGGCATTGCTGCAGTGGGGCCTGGAGTTATTGGAGGATAGAAAGAGCGTTCTCATCGGAAAAATAAAAAATGTAATTATCGAATTAGTACACTATTCAGAAGAACCATTATCGATAAATTTCTCCTCATTCCTTAGCGAAAAGTTGCAGCACGATTACACTTACCTCGCCAATCTTTTTTCAGAAGTCCAGGGAACCACCATTGAACGTTTTATGATTGCCCATAAAATAGAACGCGTAAAAGAATTGCTGGTTTA
>JBDSPQ010000035.1:0-4351 GCA_039930305.1 Ginsengibacter sp.
GCTTTAAAAAACTGTTTTTAACCTTTTGCGCCGCGCTATTATTTTCTTCGTGTGCGCAAAAAGATACCGCAGAACAAGATACCGCTGACGAAGAAGTGGAAACACGCACACCTGTTAGTGTTACCACTATGAGCTATGATCCTATAGAAGAATATATTGAACTAAATGCAACTTCCGCTTATCTGCAACAGAGCTTCGTAAAATCAAATATTGTTGGCTATGTAAAAAAAGTAAATACCAAGTTAGGAGACCTGGTAAGATCCGGGCAGACACTTTTTATCCTAAAAACAAAAGAAGCCGAAGCAATCGGCAATTCGGTAAATAAGCTCAACCCCGATTTTAAATTTTCAGGCATTAATTCTATCCCGGCAAATGAAAGTGGGTATATCGCAGAACTGAATCACCAGGAAGGTGATTACGTGCAGGATGGAGATCAGCTCGCAGTGATTAGCAATTCAAAGAGCTTTCGTTTTGTATTAAATGTTCCTTATGAAGACAAGCCATATGTTACTACCGGAAAAAATGTGGTAGTAATCTTGCCCGATGGAGAACGGTTGCGGGGTATTGTTCAATCTCCAATGCCCACAATGGATTCCGTTTCTCAAACCCAGGCAGTATCGGTAGTAGTGAATTCTACGCATACCATTCCTCAGAACCTGGTGGCAATGGTTCAAATTGTGAAAGTGTCCAAACCCGCGGCTGCCGCACTCCCGAAGAAATCTGTTTTATCTGACGAGACGCTATCCGAATTCTGGGTGATGAAAATGATTGATGATACCACTGCGGTAAAAGTTCCGGTAAAAACCGGGATTGAAACCGGTGATAAAATAGAAATTATGGCGCCTGATTTTTCACCAAAAGATAAATTTTTATTGCAGGGAAATTATGGGTTGCCGGATACAGCTTTAGTGATGGTAAGAAAATAATAAATCAAGAAGCATTTGTATTATGCAGGCTTCTGAGGAAACCAAAAAAAGAAACAATAAAACGGCGGTAGGTTGAGGCTATGAAATATTTTTTTACCAAATATAAAAATCCCCTCACGGTAGTCCTGGTGATGATTATCATCGGCGGCTTGTTTGCGTACACCAAAATGCAAACAGCATTATTCCCTGAAATCACATTTCCCAAAATAAAGATTATTGCAGATGCAGGCTTACAGCCGGTGGATAAAATGATGGTAACGGTAACCCGTCCGTTGGAGAATGCTATCAAACAAATTCCTGATCTGACTAACATAAGAAGCACTACCAGCCGGGGCAGTTGTGAAATTTCTGCTTTCATTGACTGGAAAGCAGATGTGGATCTTAGCCAGCAAAGGATCGAAGCCCGCGTAGCGGAAATAAGAAATACCCTGCCCGCAGAAGTGAACATTACCGTTGAAAAAATGAACCCGTCTATTTTACCGGTGATGGGTTATTCGTTGGAAAGCCATGAGCTATCCCCCATTGAACTTAAGCAGCTGGCCATTTACACCATCAAGCCTTTCCTTAGCCAGGTGGAAGGGGTCTCAGAGATTCGGATTATTGGCGGAAAGTCAAAAGAGTTTTGGGTGCAACTTAACCTGCAAAAAATGAGCACGCTCGGCATCACGCCTGATGCCATTAATACGTCTCTCGGCCAAACTGATTTTATAAAATCAAATGGCTACCTCACGGACTATCGGTACCTCTATCTCACCGTTACTGACGCCTCCGTGCAGTCCCTGGACGAGTTAAAAAGAGTCGTCATTAAAAACAGCGGCAAACGGGTAATTCAATTGCAGGATATTGCCGACATTGAAGTAAAGGAAGCAGTAGAATATATAAAAGTAAATGCGAATGGTAAAGAAGGTTTGCTCATTGCCGTGGTAAAGCAACCGAACAGCAACCTCGTAGACCTCTCAACCAAAATGAAGGAAAAAGTCGATGCACTCCGCCAGATTCTTCCGAAAGATGTTTCCATAAAACCCTATTATGTTCAGGCGGATTTTGTGAATGAATCGGTAAAAAGTGTGACGGATAGTTTGTGGATTGGACTTGCCCTGGCTATCATCGTGGCAATTATATTTCTTCGTTCGTTTAAAGCGAGTGCTACTATTTTAATAACTATACCGGTAACGCTTACGCTTACATTAATTGCAATGTACGCCATCGGCTACACCCTCAACATCATGACCCTCGGGGCTATTGCCGCCGCGATAGGTTTGATTATTGATGATGCCATAGTCGTAGTAGAACAAATACACCGAACCCATGAGGAACATCCTGATGATGATTATAAAAATATTGTGCAGCAGGCGATAAAATATCTCTTCCCTGCAATGCTCGGATCATCGATAAGCACTATTGTCATATTCATTCCCTTTATGTTGATGAGCGGAGTGGCTGGAGCTTACTTTAACGTACTTACGAATACCATGATCATTACGTTAGTCTGTTCGTTTTTTGTGACATGGCTCGGCCTCCCCGTAGTTTATCTTTTATTTTCGAGGAAAAAATCTATTGCTAAAAGTAAAGTCAAAAAGGAGGAACATCATGAAGTAAAAACTCAGAACTGGGTTTCATTTTTTATTCTGCGTCCGTGGATAAGTTTTATAATGATGGGCGCTTTGATAGCCGTAATAGTAATAATTCTTCCCCGCCTTGAAACCGGTTTTTTGCCTGAAATGGATGAAGGAAGTATTGTGCTGGATTACACATCCATTGCCGGCACGTCTCTTGAAGAAACGGATAAAGAACTGCAGGAAGTTGAAAAGATAATAACGTCAACGCCGGAGGTGGCGGCTTATTCGAGGCGGACTGGTACGCAGATGGGATTTTTTATTACTGAACCAAATAATGGCGATTACCTCATTCAGCTCAAATCAAAAAGAGATAAGACGACTGAAGAAGTAATTGATGACATACGCCAGCGCGTTGAATCTTCGCAGCCCGCACTGCGCGTCGATTTCGGACAGGTGATTGGCGATATGCTCGGTGACCTGATGACTTCCGTTCAGCCAATTGAGATTAAAATTTTTGGCGATGATCAGCAAAAGTTGCACGAGTTAGCAACGCAAGTTTCACATGTGGTAGAGCATACGGCAGGCACTGCCGATGTGTTTGATGGAATCACTATCACAGGACCGTCTATTAGCATTCACCCTGACTACGAAAAGCTGGGTCTTTTCGGAATAACGCCCGCCGATTTTCAATATCAATTGCAGGCTTCGTTAGAGGGCAACCTGATAGGAAATCTTTTCCAGGCTGACCGCGTGTACCCCATCCGCCTGGTGTACCCGGGCAGCCGCACGATGAGCCTCGATAATGTAAGAAATCTGAAGATATTTTCGCCGGACGGAAGATTAAAAGCAATCAACGAGCTGGCCGGTATCAGCATACACCAGGGTGATGCGCAAATTGAAAGAGAAAATCTGCAATCGATGGGTGTAGTGTCGGCGCGTTTGGACAATCGGGACCTTGGCAGCACTATTAAAGAGATCCGGAGTACAGTAAAAAAGCAGGTCAACCTGCCGAAAGGGTATAGCGTTGAATATGGAGGAGAATATGCACAACAGCAACAGTCTTTCAATGAACTGCTTTTAATACTTATCGCTTCGAGCTTACTGGTGTTTGGGGTAATCCTTTTCCTCTTCAGGGATTTTAAGGTGGCTGTCGCCATTCTCATCATTGCTGTCTTAGGGATCGCAGGAAGTTATATCGCTTTATTTTTAACCAACACTCCCTTGAATGTTGGAAGCTATACTGGGCTGATCATGATCGTAGGAATTATTGGCGAAAATTCGATATTCACTTTCCTACAGTTTAAGGAAACCCTTCATGAACAGTCGGTCGATAATTCAATTGTATATGCTATCTCTACAAGATTGCGCCCCAAACTGATGACTGCATTAGGAGCCATCATCGCTTTGTTGCCATTAGCCCTTGGAATTGGCGCCGGCGCAGAACTGCACCAGCCGCTGGCGATAGCCGTTATAGGTGGTTTTATTATAGCACTCCCTTTACTGCTGATCGTGTTGCCCTCTATGCTGCGATTGCTATTTAAGAATCATCAACCGAATGGCAATACCTAAAATGCTAGGTGATACATTTAAATTCAAAGAAGAAAACAATGGGAACATTTTACTAAAGAATATTGTTATTCTCAAATTGTCTGGCAAAACAATCTCCCATGCCGAATCGCTTAACGATTCCTTGAATAAACCTGGTACGATTTGAATTTGTTTTTTCCCGTAGCATCCCGGGCAAGTATGTAATTAAAATAGTTATGGTAATTCATTTTATCCGCATAAGTAACGGACAAGGTTCTGAATTTCATTTGGGAACTATTCCACCCCTTCAACATTTTGCTCTTTGACAAATCTGTCAAT
>JBDSPQ010000036.1:0-2546 GCA_039930305.1 Ginsengibacter sp.
CAGCAAGGCATCTCTGCAATCAGCCGAAGCAAGGGTTTTGGCCCAGCCGGGAAAACAATATGCCGTTTATTTTTATGGCCAATTGCCTGCGACTTTGGAACTGCTCGTGCCCGCAGGATCGTACAAACTTTCCTGGATGGATACGAAAACCGGCGTCTATACTACAACGAAAGCAGTAGGGAGTGCTAATGGTAAAATAACTGTTTCTCCGCCTGCTTATATCGCCGATATTGCTTTGCGCATTGTTAGCAGTGAGTAACAAGAGCTACAGGCCAGGGACTGCGTTACCGAATTCCCATATCCTTTACAATTTCCCGAGGCTGTTTTTCGAAACGATCCTAATTGGCGTCCGCAAATAGATCACTTTGTGAAGCTGATTTTTTTGGCGTTTTTCTGCGCTTTTAATGCCAGCTCAGTTGCCAGGAAACAATGTTGCTGTGTCATAGCTGTTTCGGTACGGTTAATAACATCGTTTACAAATAATTCGCCGAAAGTAAGCGGCACGTCCTTACAATCGATGAGTTGTGTTTTTTTATTATCCACCAGGTACAAATGTTCACCTCCTTTAGGTCCGGCAATATCAATGTTCTTACGCACTTCAATATAGCCATCGGTTCCCAGGATGGTAAGTCGCCCATCGCCCCATGAATCCAGCCCATCCGGTGTAAACCAATCCACGCGGATGTATCCTGCACCGCGGTCACCTGTGATCATTACGTCACCAAAATCTTCAAATTCAGGATACTGGGGATGGTTTACATTGGCAACCTGCGATGCAACAATATCGGCAGTTGTAGAGCCCGTAAAAAAAAGGAACTGGTCGAACTGGTGTGAGCCAATGTCAGTAATGATGCCGCCAAAATATTTCCGGTCAAAAAACCAGGAAGGCCTGGTGGAGAGTGTTGCACGATGAGGACCGAGGCCAATGGTCTGGATCACCTTACCGATAGCGCCGTCTTTTACAAGGTCGCCGGCCTTTACCGTTGCACGGTTTTCGAGACGCTCGCTGAACATGATGGAATAGATCTTCCCGGTTTCCTTTTGTACCCTTCGCACTTCTACCAATTGTTCCAAAGTGGTAATACCGGGTTTGTCCACTAAATAATCTTTGCCATGTTTCATCACTTCTATTCCCAGGGGGCCACGCTCTACCGGTATGGCCGAACTAAGAATGAGCTGAGTGGAATTATCTTCCAGGATTTCTTTTTTACTAGCAGCCAGTTTTGCCTGTGGATATTTTTTAGAGAAAGCGGCTGCAAGATCAGGTTCTTTAGCATAAAAAGAAACGAGTTGCCCGCCGCCTCTTATTATCGCGTCCGTCATGCCATATATATGGCCATGATTAATGTTGATTACAGAAAACCTGATGCGCGGTTCCACTCTAAATCCGGCTAAAGTTTTCTTTGGAAGAGCAGATAATAATGCCATACCTGTTGCGGCAGTAGCTGTGTCTTTAATGAACTTTCTTCTGTCAAATGGATTTTTCAATGTGTTCTTTTAAATAAATGAAGTGTGAGAGTTTACTCTATACTCAAGTTGGTCGAATCGTACCTTAAAAGTAAAAAAATGTTTTTGTAAAAAGCTTTACAATCTGTCCGGGGGTGCAGATCACAGTATGCACAGGCTGCGGCAGATCAGAGAGCACAATGCAATGTTCCGAAGACCTCCTCAATACAAAAAAAGTTTCTGTAATTTTAATTTAAAAAATGAGATACGATATTTCTGAAATAAAAAAATTGCCTGTGCAGGAAAGACTGGAAATTATTGACGAGATATGGGAAACCTGCGTTGCCGAAAACCCTGATTCGGTAAATGAGGATGACGAAAAATTGAAAACAGTTTTGGAAGAACGGGTTACCAGTTATGAATCGGGAAAAATGAATGCGATACCGTGGGATGAGTTTATCGCGGGACTCAAAGCCAGAAGAAAATGAAATATGCTCTCCTGGTTTCTGAAAGAGCAAACGAAGATGCTATTGTAATTTTTGATTGGTATGAACGAAAATTAAACGGACTTGGAGACACGTTTATTAATGAGTTGGAAATTGCTAAAAATGATTTACTGAATAACCCACTATCGTATGCCAAATGGAATAAAGGTATAAGAAGGATGGTAATGCGAAAATTTCCCTACAAATTGTTTTATAAGGTTTACGATTACAGGATTGTTATTCTTGCAATAATTCACGCCAGAAGGTCAAATCGATATATAAAAAGGAGATTATAAAATAACGGTTCTGAGTTACCAATTTAACCACCGCACCAAAAAAATTTTTCGACAAAAGCTGAATTATATTCATTTTAATCCCTGGTAGTCGCACTGGAATTTAGCAACCTCACCCGAGGAATATTAAATTGGTCATCGGCAAGATTTTATGAAAAAGGAATAAATGATTTTTCTTGGCTAAGCCATTTCAATGATTATTGAAATATATGTTGGCGGGGACGCCAACATCAGCAGGGAATATATAAACCGGAGAGTATAAAACGCCACATCAGCGGGAGGAATAGTTGCCAGAATTGGGTTACCCTGCGGGGTTATCTCT
>JBDSPQ010000037.1:0-5821 GCA_039930305.1 Ginsengibacter sp.
CACGATATTTTCTTTTGGTTGCAATAATTATTTTGTCATCCTGCTGTGGCATATGCTTATCCAGCAAGACCTTCATATTCTCCCACGCTTCCTCATTGTAAGCAGCGTCATATTGCTCAGCAGCTTCCCTTGCTTTTTTATTTAGTTTATCAGATGACATTTTTGGTAAATACGGATTGTTGTTGGTGAAATAAAAATTTCTGTAAATGTCTTTTTGCTTTTGAAAGATTAGATTTTGATGTGCCTGTACTTATTCCTAATTTCCGCCCAATTTCTTCATGCGAAAATCCTTCAATAATAAATAAGTTAAAAACCGTGCGGTACGCAGGCGAAAGGTTGCGGACTGCCTGAATAATTTCATCGTAAGAAAGTTTATCAAGAATGTTTTCATATAAGGACGGCATTTCGATCACTTTCCCATTATATACCGTTTGTGAATCCTGTTTGTTGTATTTCCTGTTGTGATCGATAGCCGTATACACCATTATTTTACTCAGCCATCCTTTGAAAGAACTGCCAACATCTGTGTAAGCTGGCTTAAAGCGGTGTATTTCCCGGAAAATCTTTAAGAAGCCGTCATTCAGAATCTCAACTGCATCTTCCTGGTTGTGGGTATACCTCGAGCATATAGAAATGGCGTAACCGTAAAAAGAACAAAAAATTTTTTTCTGACTCTCCCGGTTGTTAAGGCTGCAGCCTGCTATATGATCTGTTAATTCTTTTGCAGTCAGCAAGATGAAAAGTTTACAGTTATCTATCGGAAAATACCCTTGAAAGGTTGCCCCGGTATAAAAATAATAATTGTTTTTAGCAGATCAATGACGCCGTTTTCAACCAGCCTTAAAGTTATAAAGCAAGTTGCGGGATGTCACGAAAGAGATAAAATAATAACTTTGACAAAACAGTCAGTGAAAGTATTTACCTGGTGGTAATTTGCTGAGATTTTTACATTGAAGTTGAAATATAAATGCCTGCCCGCACCCAAACAATATTAGAAGAAAAGTTGAATTCCCTTACTCACGGGTTCGGACTCATTCTGTCCATTATTTTTGTGGCAACTTTATTTGAAAAGGTATGGCAGAAGGGGGACCAGGAGATGTGGTGGGGTGTAAGTATTTTTTCATTTGGAATGTTAGCGGTGTATTTATCCAGTACCATTTATCATTCATTGCGTCACGCCGGTTTTAAGCGAATTGCCAATATTGTAGACCACATTAGTATTTTTTTCCTTATTGGCGGCACCTATGCCCCAATCATTCTTCGTTATGTGCCTAATAAGACAGCAGCCATTTTTTTAGCAATACAATGGGCAATCATCTTCGCTGGTGTCATCCTTAAAATCTTTTACACAGGAAGGTATGAGTGGTTAAGTGTTTCACTTTATGTCACCCTGGGGTGGATGTTGATTTTTGTGATAAAGCCTATTATTGCCACTATGCCTGCTGAGGTTTTTTATTGGATTCTGGCCGGTGGTGCCTGCTACACCCTCGGCGTAATATTTTACGTGCTGGAGCATCGGAAGCATGCCCATAATATCTGGCATTGCTTTGTATTGGCTGGCACTATATCACACTTTATAGCGGTGTATGAAACCATCGATGTGAATGTTGTATTTTGAAAAAAATATTTGTCGATTCGCGATTCAATAAGTGTAGTTTCATGATAGTTGAGCGATCTAAGGTAGTCGCTCAAATTGAATTCAGGTTTTGAAGCCCGTCCTTTTTTTAATCACTTCTAGCACTGGTATTACATCCGGTGAGAGGTCAAAATACAAAATAGCTCCACCATACAACACAATGAAAGCAACGCTTTTCAATACCATTCCAAAAAAACCGTGGAAGCTTCTGAGCCCGTAATAGCAAAGAGCAAATGAAATGAACGCAAGGCAAATCGAATACAATGTTTTTTTGCTGAAAGGATGCATGTTAAATTTTCTCTTCAAAAAAATAATTCGTATCGCATTGTAGACAGTGAATGATATTACATTCGAATACCCGGCGCCAATGATACCAAATTGTTTGACAAGGAAGTAGTTTAAAGGTATGGCCAGGGACAGCAAAACCATTCCACTGATGAACTCAAATCGCCAAAAGGTTGAAGTGCCGATGATCTGCGAATTCACTCCTGTACCCAAATCGACAATGCGGGCCATGCCAAGGAAAAAAAAGATCCATTGTGACGAAAGATATTCAGGTTTCAGCCCAAACGTGTTGACGGCGTCGGCGTAATTCAACCATATCACGAGGAAGATACCTAACGAAGCGATGAGCAGGTTGATGCCAGACCTTTGATAAATAAGATTGATTTTTGCATAATCTTTTTGTTTCCATGCTTTGGAAAGTACCGGCACTGAAGCGGCCACAGCGCCCCTTTGCGGAGCCTGTACCAGCCCGGCAACCACGCTGCCAAGAGCAAAAATGCCTGCTTCCGCAGTTCCGAGCAACGACATGATGACCAACGTATCGATAAACTGTGCTATCATAAAAACAATTCCTCCGAAATATATAAGGGTCGCAAGCGATGCAATTTTTTTATAAAACTTTTTAGTGACACGGCTTACGGTAAAAGTGAGATACAAAGCATTTTGTGATAGCAGGTACGCAGCGAGCACAAGGGCAATAACACCATAGGTGAATGCGTACAGCTTAATGAATGTGTCGAAGTTGGTAATAAGTTTAAAGTTTAATAAAAATATCAGCACCAACGTTAGTACCTTAAAGAGTACCTCTCTAAGAAAAGTGGTAAATATGGATTTCCGCAGGTTCCAGGCGAATACTTCCAGTATAGAAAATAGTAAAATGAAAAATCCAAACGGGAATACCCAAAAATAATATTGTACAAACAGGAATGAGTTGGCGCCAAACTTTTGTATCACCAGGTCTTTAAAAAAAATGCCGGCCAGTATTACGAAACAAAACCCCAGAAGGCTGATGAGAAGCGCCCAGGTTAAAAGATCGTTTTTTCTCTTAGGAAGATTTTCTTCATAGTATGGGTGAAATTTATAAACGCTGGCAATCATTCCAAAATTGGCAAAAGCAAACATCAGGTTTCCTACTGCGATAAAAATACTGGTAAGACCATACTGCGAAGCGGTGAAAGGCGAGCCCTGCCGGGTAAATAAAAACGTATTTATAAACCCAATTAAAAAACCCGAATAAACAAAAACTGTTGAAATGATACTCTGCCTTCGTATCTGCGACATAAAGGAATTTGAAGCTCTAAATTATAGCTAATTAATTTGATGGGTCTTTATATAAAAGTTTTCATCCACCTGCAACATCAGTAAAGTAGTTTTCATTTTTTTTATTTTGTCTGTAGGATAAATAAAATGGTAATGCTCACCAGTGCCTGAAATTTTAACGGGCATATCAAACCCTTTAACAGAATTGGTCCATTGGAAAGACAATTCGCCATTTTTGATACAATACTCCAACACCGGAATTTGGGTGCTCCTAAGATACTGGTCAAATATTTTTGAAAGGTCTTTACCGGCATGAAGGCTAATGTAATCCTCTACCTGTTTGCTGGTCACTAATTGATGATAAAAGTCAGTATTCAATCCGCGCAATATTTTCCTGAATATGGTATCATTGTCAATTACCTGCCGAATCGTATGAATCATATTGCTGGCCTTGTAATAAATATCAATTGGTCCATCTTTATTTACACCGTAGGGACCAATTATAGGTTCTTTATTTTCTATTTTTTTTCGTAGGCCGGTAACATAGGCAGTGGCAGCTTCTTTACCAAAATAATATTCCGTAAAAAGTGTTTCGCTATAGTTGGTAAATCCTTCATGAATCCAATTGTCCGCCATATCCCTGGCAGTGATATTATTGCCGAACCATTCATGGCCGCTCTCGTGTACTATGATGAAATCCCACTTCATACCCCAGCCGCTGCCGGAAAGATCACTGCCATGATACCCGTTCAGGTAGCCGTTACCGTATGCTACTGCACTTTGGTGCTCCATGCCGAGGTGCGGTGCATCTACTAATTTATAACCGTCCTCGTAGAAAGGGTAGGGGCCAAACCAGTATTCGAAGGCCTTCATCATGCGTGGCGCATCCAGAAACTGCAATTTGGCTTTCTGGAGATTGCTATCCAGCACCCAATAGTCCATCGTCAGGTCGCCCTTTTCCCCTTTATATATTTCACCGAAATGAACATATTTTCCGATATAAGGGATGATGTTATAATTATTTATCGGGCTGACCACTTTCCAGGTAGTAGTTTCATTACCGTTCCCGGCAATTTCTTTTCCAGTCAATCTTCCGTTACTCACCACCGTTAGTTCGGTTGGGGCCGTTATATGCATTTCGGCGCTATCAGGCTCGTCACTTTGAATGTCCTTACACGGATACCATACGCTGGCTCCCAGTCCCTGGCAGGCAATGCTGATCCAGGGATCTCCTGCTTTATCTTTTTTCCATATAATTCCGCCGTCCCAGGGGGGATGTACTGCCATCCTTGGCCTGCCGTGAAAATAAACTGATAGCTGACTACCTTTCTCACTATCCCAATCAGGCGGGAGACTTATAAAATAAGCATTACCGTCTTTTGATACCCGGTTGTTTAAAATTGGAGAACTATGATTTTGAAATCTAACGCTGTCCATCTGCATCGGCTCCTGCAGGTCTATTTGTAGGTAATCCGCATGCTCCGTTAAGGTATTTTTAAAAGAGATAACATTGTACCCTGATATGGAGCTGTCGGTCAAATTAAATGTTACATGCAGATCATACTTCGTTACATCCCACCAATTTCTTCCTGGCCCATCACTGCCGCGTAATGAATCGGCATGATTGAAAGTTTGCGCAGATGCTGCTAAGCATAGACAAAACCCATATAACAGGCACAATATTTTTTTCATTCCCTAAATTTATTTTTACTATTTCAAAGATGAAGTTAAATTACCGGGAGCAGTCGTAATAAATAAACAATAATGGTATCAAAGGTTTTTTTCGTTTTACAATTGTTTTCTATGCTCTTGGTGTCCGTCGGCTGCAGCCGGCACGAGAAATCCGCCAATATATTTCATTACAATGAACAGTCAGGTATTGCCACGCTGGATCCCGCATTTGCAAAGAATCAATCCATCATGTGGGCCGTTCACCAATTATTTAATACATTAGTACAAACTGATGATAGCTTACATTTTATTCCTTCACTGGCTAAAAGTTGGGAGGAATCTGGCGACAATCTTACATTTACCTTTCATCTTAGAACTGATGTTTTCTTTCATGATAACATTGCCTTCCCCCGCGGCGAGGGTAGAAAATTAATCGCTTCCGATGTTGTGTATAGTTTCTCACGAATTATGGACAAAAATACCGCAAGCAGCGGGGCGTGGATTTTTAATGATCGTGTAGATAGCCTTGCGCCGTTTACCGCAATTGACGACAGTACTTTTCAATTGAAACTACGGTCGCCCTTTCACCCGGTGTTAGGTATTTTGAGCATGCAGTATTGCTCGGTAATCCCCCACGAAGTAGCAGAAAAATTTGGAAAAGATTTTCGCAGCCATCCCTGTGGTACCGGCCCTTTTCAGATGGTTGCCTGGGAGGAAGGGCAGGCGTTGATTTTAAAAAGGAATTCTTTTTATTTTGAAAAGGATGCTACCGGAAAAAGCCTGCCATACCTCAATGGAATTAAAGTAACTTTCTTTGAAAATAAAGCGACGGAATTTCTCGAATTTCAGCAAGGCCGTCTGGATTTTATTAATGATATTGACGCTTCATTCAAAGATGAGATACTGACTAAGCAAGGTGATCTCCGTAAAGATTGGAAAAATAAAATTGCTCTGCAAAAACATCCCTAT
>JBDSPQ010000038.1:0-4537 GCA_039930305.1 Ginsengibacter sp.
TGAGCCAATGATCACCCTGGAAACGATTAAAAGTGGCATGGAATACCATATACCCTATCGCCAGCCTGAATTATTTTCTCCAAATCATAAATATTATCCTTCCCAGTACAATATTTATATGAATACCAGTACAGGAAAACATTATATCACACTTACAGATTTTGTTTGGCGCTGATTGTATTAGAGGATGATCTCCGTAATGCGATTGAGGAATCATATTACGGAGTCTTTTTTATTTGTAAATGGATCGATTAAAATTAGAGTTCAGGGGGCCGGCTGAGCCAGAGAATCAACCAGGAATGTCCATTAACAACACAGCACGGGAGAAATCGTCATCTATCCTTCTCTTTTAACAGAGATACCTTGTTTTCTAGATAGGGTAAATGTTGGTAGAAACATTCATTAAAAATATACCTAAATAAGTTCACATTACTTATTGGCAATGACGCCGGTAAAGGCTTCGAACCCGTGTAACGTATGGCACAAAAATTATCAAATTTATATGGCTCATATTTTTTTGAACTTTGATAAGCCCTAAAACCATGATCACTTAACAGGATTACAATTGCAGACGAATCTTTTTGAACGATCAAATCGGCAAAAGCACCTATTTTTTTATTGGCGTATTGCAGGTAAGAAAGAAACAGGCTTTTATCTGCCAATACTGCCGCATCCTCCAAACGTGCAATGTTTTGTTCCCGGCCTACACTATCGAAAAAATAAGGCTGGTGCGGCATTAAAAAATGAGCGTAAATAAACCTGGGCGAATTATTTTTTTTATCCAGTGAAGCGATCAGTCCTTCTTCTGCTCTGGCATTGTAGGTTTTTATTTCACCGAAATACAGTTGTTGAAAAGCCGGAATAGAAAAATTTCCGTTTATAAATTGCCAGGCCACATCTTTAATAAAACGATTGTGAAACATCTTATCGGTAAGTAACCGGCTATGACCAAGAATGAATGAATTACCGCCTATACTTTTTTTATCCAGCACATCAAAAACCGAAAATGATTGTATCTCGTATCCTAATTGAGAGAAAACATTAAACACAGCTGCATTCTCAATTTCCTTTCCGCGTTCCTGCAATTCCCTTTGTGGGCTTGTTTCATTTAGATTTTTTTTATTTACATAATCCATATTAAATATGGAAGACATACTAAAAGCCGTTCCGCTGTAATTAGAAAAAGTAGGGATGATTGTAAAACTATCGTCGCTAAGTTTTTTGTAGAAGACCTCATTCTTAAAACCAAAACTATCCCGGAGGCTTTTATAGCCCGGGTATTCGTCAAAAAGCAGGAAATAGACGTTGGGCCTTAATTTTACCAAAGAACTATTTACTGATCCGGTTAATTTATTTGCATAAGAATGGTCTTCAACATTTATGCCCATCAAAATTGTAACAATGTCTACAACACAATAAATCAGTAAAAGGTAATTTAGAAACTGTGTCCATTTTTCCAGGAGAACGGTCTTTTTTCTGAAGTGAACAATAACTGTAATAATGATTATCAATAAAACAGGCACGAGGCCTCTATAACTTCGGAGTACAGGGATATCTTTTACATGATCCTGTATCACTCCAAAGAATAAATAAATAACACAGACTGAAAATGAAACAATACCGGTGTATAAAATTTTTTGCGTGAAAAGATATAAGATGCCGAACAACAACGTAATACAAAAAAGTATAACGCCACACGTTTTTAAAACTTCCGAAAAATAGATGAACCCAATATTTTCCGAGTATCCATGAAGGCAAAAAAACAGCGCAACTAAAAAGGTGTAAAACGGTATTTTTTTAAAAACTATCAATTATTTTTTTACCTTAAAATAAAATACGGTCAGTGCTCCCGTTTTTTTTCGTTAACAATTGAAAAGTACTTGTTTAAAACAATGATAGAATTTTCGGGATTGTAATGGGTAAAAATATCTTACGGATACCGCACCTTTCCACATCTTAAAATCCCATTCATACGGATAAGTTAATGGAGAAAATATTGCGGCGGCATACAACGATAATTTTTTCTGTCGTGTTCAAAAAACATAGCCATCTACTTGGGTAAGAAGAAAAAGCAAGTGTCTTTATATTTTTTATACCTCATTTTCCGGTTTGTGCAATTTCTTTCAGCTAAAAATAACCAGCCTTGAACTTTATAACCTTTCTTATTTCTTCTTATCCTTCTTTGTCCCAGCTGCGTCTCCGGCAATCAACCCCGTTAAATTTACTTCCATCAAATACATTTTTGCATTCCCCGCCGACAACTTTTATAAAATATTATTTTTATTTTCCAGCCTGATAGGCTCCATCCGAGGCACCAGCAATTTGAACATGACGAACCACGCAAGCAGGTAACCTAACCCGCAATATAAAAACAGGATGTAATAGCCTGTTTCGATATGACCCAGATTTTTATAATGATCAAACAGCAGCCCGGCCACTTTCGCCACCGCCATGCCGCCGATCGCGCCTGCCATACCGCCAATGCCTATTACAGAAGCCACCGAATTTTTCGGAAACATATCTGATACCGTGGTAAATAGATTTGCAGACCAGGCCTGGTGCGCCGAAGCGGCAATGCCAATGATCACAATGGCGAACCACATACCGTATTCACCGGCAGCCTGCGATACCATCACGAGCAAAGGAAAAAAGGCATAGATCAACATAGATGTCTTCCTGGCACGCACCACATTCCAGCCTTTCGATTTTACAAACCACATAGGCAGCCATCCTCCGAAAATGCTGGCGACACCTGCGAGCGTGTAAACAAAGGCGATCGGCAAACTAACCTCCATGCCTACCAGCTTATATTGCGAAGCCAGGAATGCCGGTAACCAAAATAAGAAGAACCACCAGATGCCATCGGTTAAAAACTTACCGGCTATAAACGCCCAGGTTTGTTTATAACCTAATAATTTGAACCAGGATATTTTAGGCTTTCCTTCAGCCCCGTCTGCCTCTTCATCTGCATCCCTGTCGCTGTGTATATAATCGAATTCAGCCTGTGAAAGACGTTTTTGTTTGGCAGGCACTTCATAGTATCTGAACCAAAAGAACAGCCAGATCAACCCTACGGCGCCGGTAGCGATAAAGGCAACTTTCCAACTATAGTTTACCGCAAGCCAGGGCACCACGAGCGGAGCAAGAATGGCACCGACATTAGTTCCTGAATTAAATATGCCGCCTGCATAAGCCCTTTCTTTTTTGGGAAACCATTCAGCCACTGTTTTAAATGCTGCGGGGAAATTGCCGGCTTCGGTAAATCCTAAGAAAGCGCGGAACATAGCAAAACTGAAGGTACCTGTTGCAAATGCATGTAAAATAGAGGCGATGCTCCAGAGGAGTAACGTGATGGCATATCCCAGCTTTGTGCCGATGATATCGATAATCCTTCCGGCACCCACCATGCCGATGGCATAGGCAAACTGGAAGGCCACCACAATGTTAGAATAATCAGATTCGGTCCATGAAAATTCTTTTTCCAGCGTAGGCTTTAGCAGGCTTATTACCTGCCGGTCCAGGTAATTGATCGTCGTTGCATAAAAAACCAGGGAGCAAATTGTCCACCGATACCTCCCGATTTTAGTTTGAATCGTTTCGCTGTCTGCTAATCCCTGCATGTAATTTTATACTTTGAAAGTGAAGCAATCGTTTTGCAATCTTTGAAAGATACAAATACTGAGCAATAGGTTTCATCATAATAACTGTATTTTTCCAGATTACTAAAAGTTTTTAGCTTGAATACATTTTTAAAAGGATTTGGATTCGCCGTTATACTAAATGGGATGCTATTAACCAGTGGATGCAAAAAAAATTCTGCACCTGCGTCCATTGAACCCCCTGGCAATTCAGGAAACTATCCTGTTTTAACCGATTCTATTTATAGTCCTGCAGATCCGCCGGTAGCGGAAACTATTGGATTTTTTGCTGACGGGTGGATGGCCAAAATCTTCACGACGCCAAACAGTGAATCGGCACCGGCAGTGTCAGGTGCAGCCACCGATTCACTGACGATTAATGTAAACAAGGTGGTGGTAAAAGTATCTCCATACGTGTACGGAGCGAACTCAAATCTGTGGTCGGGCCAGATGCTGACACAACCCTCCCTGATGAAATATCTTACTGATCTTTCACCGAACATCATCCGGGGCCCCGGTGGCAGTATCAGCGATATTTATTTTTGGAATGGAACTGATGCCGCACCTGCTCCAAAAAGCGCTCCTTCCAATATATTAAATGACACCGGCACACCCGTGGCAACAAGCTACTGGTATGGCGGTAACAATGCTTCATGGACATTCTCACTTGCAAACTATTATAACCTCCTTACCCAGACAAACAGCACAGGTATTATCACAGTGAACTATGGTTATGCCAGGTATGGAACCGGGGTAAACCCTGTAGCAGATGCGGCACATCTTGCGGCAGATTGGGTGCGTTATGATAATGGGAGAACGAAATACTGGGAAATAGGCAACGAGAATTATGGCAATTGGGAGGCAGGATACCGAATTGACCAGAGCCTGAATAAAGATGG
>JBDSPQ010000039.1:0-6097 GCA_039930305.1 Ginsengibacter sp.
GCATTTTTTCTGCACAAAGCACCGTTTTATGCAGGTATACCTGCCAATACATGAACCTGCGTGAAATCAAAAATTTTTCTATGGAATAAATTCCTTTTTCTTCGATCATTAGTTCACCATCAACTACCGTTAGCATTTTTATGATCCGGTCATAACCTATCACGCCTTCACTTACTCCGGTAAAAAAACTATCTCTTATCAGGTAATCCATTCTATCTACGTCCAGTTGCCCGCTAATAAGCTGGTGAAGGAATTTTTTGGGATACTCGTTGGTAAAAACATCAATAGCCATTTGCATACGACCCTCAAAGGCTGTATTCATTTTTTTCATTAAAAGGATAGATATCTCTTCATGACTGTGGTTTTCCATGAGGACATTTTCCAGCGCATGGGAATAAGGTCCATGGCCGATATCGTGTAAAAGAATAGCGATTTTTGATGCCTGCTCTTCCTCTTCAGTAATAGAAATGCCTTTTCTTCTTAACTCAGCCAAAGCGTTGCACATTAGGTGATAAGCTCCCAGTGAATGATGCAGCCTGGTGTGGACTGCACCGGGATATACTAAATGTGCCAAAGCCATTTGATGAATACGCCTCAACCGCTGGTAGTAAGGGTGCGAAATAATCTGGTACACCAATTCATCGTCTACAGTGATGAATCCATAGACAGCATCATTGATAATTTTTTTGTACGCCATTTATTTCGAATTGTTAAATAAACACGGTAACCGCGCAAAGGTAATTTTTGGAGGGGGAATAAATTACATTTGTCTGAGCCCCGTGCCAGGTTACATTTCTTGAGGCCGGCACTTATTACTATCTTAAGAAATTAAAAAAAGTAAGGATGAATGCAGCAAAAATTTTATGGGTAGATGACGAAATGGAAAGTTTAAAATCTCAAATCATGTTTCTGGAGAACAAGGGCTACGAGGTAAAATCAATCAGCAATGGATTTGATGCTATTGACTATGTAAAAGAAAATATTGTAGATGTAGTATTGCTCGACGAAAGCATGCCCGGCATAACGGGACTGGAAACGTTACAAAAGATCAAAGAAATTAATTCAGGAATACCCATTGTGCTGATCACCAAAAATGAAACCGAAAACCTTATGAACGAGGCGATCGGTTCCCAGATAACGGACTACCTGATCAAACCTGTAAATCCCAACCAGGTTTGGCTTTCACTTAAAAAAATTATTGACAACCGGCGGTTGGTTGCTGAAAAAACTACCTCGACCTACCAGCAGCAGTTCCGCGATCTTTTTATGGCTCTGAATAATAACCCCGATCACAATGAATGGATGGATATTTATAAAAAACTGGTCTATTGGGAACTGGAGATGAAGAAGAGCGACAGCCCGGAAATGCAGGAAGTTTTTCAAAGCCAAAAAAGTGAAGCCAATACAGAGTTTTTCAAATTTGTTTCAAAAAACTATTCCAACTGGGTAACCAACGCCGCGGCTGATGCACCCATCATGAGCCACACTTTAATGAAATATAAAGTTTTTCCGCACATACAAAAAGGCATACCGACATTTTTCGTTTTGATCGACAATCTGCGTTTCGATCAGTGGAAGGCCATTCAACCGTTATTTGCCGAGAACTTCAGGATCCTGGAAGAGGAAACATTTTATTCCATTCTGCCAACCGCTACCCAGTACAGTCGCAATGCCATTTTCGCGGGAATGCTCCCAGTTGACATTGAAAAAAACTTCCCTACCGAATGGAAAAATGATGACGAGGATGGAGGTAAAAATTTATTTGAAGAGCAATTTTTTAAAACGCAGTTAAAGAAACTGAGGAAAGATGACCTTAAATATTCTTACACAAAAATTACCAATCATCATGATGCGCAGAAACTGGTAGATAATATGCACAACTTTTTGAGCAACGACATCAATGTGATTGTTTATAATTTTGTGGACATGCTGAGCCACGCCCGTACGGAGATGGAGGTATTAAAAGAGCTGGCAGCTGATGAGGTGAGCTACCGAAGCATTACTGCTTCCTGGTTTGAACATTCCCCGCTTCACCAGGCGTTGAAAAAAATCGCGGATAAAAAAATCAATCTTATTGTAGCTACCGACCATGGTAGCGTAAGAGTAAACTCTCCTCACAAAGTAGTGGGGGATAAGCAAACGACCGCCAACCTTCGCTACAAGCATGGCAGAAATCTGAATTATGATCCTAAAGAAGTACTCGCTTTCCGTGATCCTCGCCAGGCAGGACTTCCCGTCCCAAATGTAAACTCCTCATATATTTTTGCCAGGCAGGATGGGTACCTATGTTACCCTAATAATTACAATCATTTCGCCAACTATTATCGCAATACTTTTCAGCACGGAGGAGTAAGCCTCGAGGAAACCATCATTCCGGTAGTGCGTATGAGTAGCAAAACAGCAGGGTGATATCAAAGGGTAAATGTAACTTCGCCTTTTGAAAAAGTCAGCCTTACATGAAGTACAACACGGCAACATTAAAAAAATTAGAAAGCATCCTTGAGGATTCCAGGTATATTATCCGGTACGAGCGAGGCTCATTTCAAAGTGGGTATTGCATACTCGAAGAAAAAAAAGTCGTAGTATTAAATAAGTTTTTAACTACAGAAGGGCGGATCAACACAATCATGGATCTCATAACAGTTATAAACGTTACATACGATTTCCTTACAGCCGATTCCCAAAAGATGTATGACATGGTGCTCTCACAAAATAAGACGCCGCAGGATTAAAACTGTAATGTCCTTTTACACATTTAATTTTTAGCTTTGGCGCGTGAGTTATCCTCCTTTACGCATTACATTTCTTGGAACAGGTACCAGTGGCGGAGTCCCGATGATTGCTTGTGACTGTTACGTATGCACATCAAAAAATGAAAAAGATAAAAGACTGCGAAGCAGCATTTTGGTCGAAAGCCTGACGACGACCCTTGTCGTGGACACTACACCGGATTTCAGGACGCAGATGTTGCGCGCAAATGTAAAAAAGCTGGATGCCGTGCTCTTTACTCACTTACACAAAGACCATATCGCCGGCCTGGATGATATAAAAGCCTACAATTTTTTTCAGCAGAAACCCATGGACATTTACGCCAATGAACAAACACAGGATGCATTAAAAAAGGAGTTCTCATATATTTTTTCAGATAAAAAATATCCTGGTGTTCCCAGCGTTCACATGCACACCATTTCCGACCAACCTTTCGTAGTGGGCGATATAGAAGTAGTACCCATCCTGGTTTATCATATGAATTTGCCTGTACTTGCATTCCGGTTTGGAAAGTTTACGTACATCACTGATGCCAACAGAATAGATGATAAGGAGAAAGAAAAAATTAAAGGAAGCGACACCATTGTTATTAATGGTCTCAGGAAAACGGAACATATCTCACACTTTACCTTGCAGGAAGCTGTTGATACTGTAGAGGAATTAAAAATACCTCGTGCGTACATTACCCACATCAGCCACCAACTTGGCACACACGATGAGATCAATAAAGAGCTGCCTGAAAATATTCAATTATCGTGGGATGGCCTTACATTATCTTTCTAAGCTCATTCTGATGAAAATTCCTCTCGCTATCAGTTGCTTTAGTCTAAATAATTATTTATTTTGATTAAAAACTTTCCTATGCCGTGGTATGACGTGTCCGAGTACTTTTCTTTTACCAAAAAAGAAAGAAAAGGAATTTTTATTATAATGGGCTGCATACTACTGGTGATTTTCGTCCCATATCTATTTCCCTATTTCAATCCGCCAGTGCAAATTGATCCAGGTGAATTTGCCGCAGACGTAGCATTATTGCAAAATCTAAAAACCGATACTTCCTATGTAAGCAATTCGTATAAAGACGAAAATTACTTTTCAAATGATTATTCAATCAATGCTGCGAACAGGAGCACTAACAGTCATCCACAAACTTTTTATTTCGATCCAAACACGGCTTCATCAAGTGATTGGAAAAGATTGGGTATTAAGGAAAGAACAATCAGAACCATTCAGAATTATCTTTCAAAAGGAGGAAAATTTTATAAGCCTGAAGATATAGGTAAAATCTGGGGAATCTCGCCGTCCGACGCAAAACGCCTGGTACCTTACGTAGTTATCAAAACACGTGATAAACAAACATCCACCTACGAAAAGACAGCTTATATAAAACCCGTAACACTTGTTCTTAAAAAATCCATTGATATCAATCTCGCAGATACCACAGCCTTCAAAAGTCTGCCTGGTATCGGTAGCAGACTTTCCCAGAGAATTGTAAATTTCAGAAATAAACTAGGAGGTTTCTATTCTGTAGACCAGGTAGGTGAAACTTACCTGCTTCCTGATTCAACGTTTCAAAAAATCAAATCACTTTTAATTGCGGGGGATTTTCAGGTTAGAAAGGTTGACATAAATACAGATGGAATAGATGAATTGAAATCTCATCCCTACATAAATTATAACCTTGCAAATGCGATCGTCCAATACCGGCAACAACACGGAAATTTTATGAAGGTCGACGATCTTAAACAGCTGATGCTGATATCTGATGAAGTTTACCAAAAAATTTATCCATATTTGTCGGTAGACTAATATTTAACCCACCGGCAATTTGCATAAACTAACAGCCGTTAGTATTTATTAATTTCGTTTTATCTTGCAGCCCTAAATTTTCAAAATGGATTTTAAAGTAAGCGAACTGACGGAACAGGTGGCACAAACAGCGAGGGATTTTGCGCTTCAGCACATCAAGCCCCATATAATGGAGTGGGACGAAAACCAGGAGTTTCCGGTTCATATTTTCAAAGAATTAGGAAGACTGGGAATGATGGGTGTATTGGTTCCGGAAGAATATGGAGGGACCGGACTTGGCTATATGGAATACAGCACTATTATACAGGAAATATCAAAGGTTTGTGGATCAATAGGCCTTTCACTCGCGGCCCACAACTCACTATGCACGGGGCATATATTGGCATTTGCAAATGAAGTTCAAAAAAAACAGTATTTACCAAAACTTGCTACAGCAGAATATATTGGCGCATGGGGGTTGACCGAACCGAATACGGGAAGTGATGCAGGCAATATGCAATGTGTTGCCGAAAAATCAGGTGATGAATGGATCATAAATGGTACAAAGAACTGGATCACACATGGTAAAAGCGGCGATGTAGCTGTGGTTATTTGCAGGACGGGCGAGCCGCGAACAAGAGATAATTCAACTGCGTTTATCGTTACCCGTGATACAAAAGGATTTTCCGGCGGAAAAAAAGAAAACAAACTGGGCATGCGTGCCAGTGAAACTGCTGAAATGATCTTTGACAATTGCAGGATTCCCGACTCTGCCCGTATGGGGGAGGTCGGTGAAGGTTTTAAACAAGCCATGGCGGTGTTAGATGGCGGCCGTATATCCATTGCCGCATTGGGATTGGGTATAGCAAAAGGGGCGTATGAAGCTTCACTGCAATATGCTAAAGAACGCCAGCAATTTGGAAAATCCATCTCAGAATTCCAGGGAATATCTTTTAAATTGGCAGATATGGCTACCGAGATAATGGCTGCAGAATTACTAATCAACCAGGCATGCGATTTAAAATCACGTGGTGAAAATGTAACCAAGGAATCAGCAATGGCAAAATATTACTCCAGCGAAGTAGCGGTGAGAGTGGCTACTGATGCAGTCCAGATTTTTGGCGGGTACGGCTACACAAAAGATTACCCGGTAGAAAAATTTTATAGAGACAGTAAACTATGCACTATCGGTGAAGGAACCAGTGAAATTCAGAAAATTGTTATAGCCCGTGAAGTTTTGAGGCAATAAATAAATTAATTCGAGTCTTTTTAGAAAGGATAAAATAGATGAAGTCACTTTAAACTTAAAGAGATAATTTTTAATTTAATGTAAAAAAACCGGTAAAAAATACCGGCTTTTTTTATGCGTTAGATCTTTTTATTCTCGCCAAATAAACCACCTAGCTTATCTTT
Organism: Ginsengibacter sp.; assembly: GCA_039930305.1. Lineage (GTDB taxonomy): Bacteria > Bacteroidota > Bacteroidia > Chitinophagales > Chitinophagaceae > Ginsengibacter. The sequence continues at coordinate 5,971 of JBDSPQ010000039.1, forward strand.
CGCAATATCTTCTATTTTCTGACCGGTTGCTCCGGGTATATAGTCTGATATTTTATCGAGGAAATCGCCGCCATCATGAACCGGAGTCGCAACTCCAGCTTGCACGTCGGCGGGTGTGGTAGCGGGT
>JBDSPQ010000040.1:0-4060 GCA_039930305.1 Ginsengibacter sp.
CCATAAACAACGGAAGTACCATAGAATACGTGTGTGAAGGAGATAGCCCTATGTTCTCGTTTAATAGCAACGTAACACCGCCTGGCCCTAACACCATGTACCAATGGGAAATTAGTAAGGACGAAGGCGTTTCCTGGGCGGAAATCCCGGGAGCAACGGATGCCACTTTCACCAGGCAGCCCGTTTTCGGACTGGGCGTATATCAATACAGGCTTGCGGTAGCACAGGGAGATTTCATTCTCATTCCTTCCTGCAGTAAAGTAATGTCGAAGGTGCTCACTATAAAACAGGTACCACTACCGGCGGTTGATGCCGCAAGCAACAGTCCCGTATGCGAGGGCATGGCACTCGTACTGAGGGCAAATGATGCAAGCCTTTATTCCTGGACAGGTCCTCAAAATTTCTCGAGTAACCAGCCGTCGCCTTCAATATCAAATGTTGCTATCGCGAATGCGGGAAAATATTTTGTAAACATTACATCCGCTGAAGGGTGCGTCAATAATGATTCAGTAAGCGTGTCGATTTTGGCCGGCCCTACGGTGGATGCCGGACGCGACACCTCCATTTGTGAAGGACAATCCATAAGCTTGAAGGGCTCAGTATCTGCGCCATCCTTTCAATGGAAGCCAGAGCAAAGCCTTTCGAATAATAAAATAACTGATCCTATTGCAAACCCTCTTCAGGACACATACTATATTTTAACGGCCGACAATGGTACTTGTCCCAAATCGGACTCCGTACTGGTAAAGGTTTTTCAAAAGCCGGTAGCCGATGCAGGAGCTGATAAAGTAATCATCAAAGGAGACACGACCACGTTGAATGGCACTTCCAATATTTCCGAGGCTTCTGTATTATGGGGCCCACCCGGTTCTCTTTCTTCTTATAATACCCTTACCTCTGTCGCAAGTCCTCTGGCAACAACTACCTACATTCTTTCACTTACTTCCAATTATGGCTGTGGCAGTTCCGCTGATAGTGTTGTAGTAAAAGTGTATCCCGATGTATTTATACCTAATGCATTTACACCAAACGGTGATGGCTTAAATGATACATGGAAAATTGAGGCGCTGGAAGCGTTTCCTCAAGCTGAGATAAAGGTTTATAACCGGTTCGGCCAAAATATATTTACCGGATCAGGGCAAGGAACTTCATGGGATGGCCGGTTTCAAAATAAGCTGCAGCAACCCGGCGCTTATCCCTACATTATAGATCTGAAAAGTGGGGCGCCGGTTAGAAAAGGAGTTTTATTTCTTCTCTTATAAATTCGGGGAAAGATTAATTAAGGCCCGGATTTTTCGACAGTCGTTCGTAAATTTTATCCAGCAGCTGCTGCGCATCAAAAGGCTTTGCTATGAAATCATCTGCAAGGCATTCAGAGAAATGCTTTTGCACACCGGATTTCGCGGAAAACAAGACAATGTGAATGTGTTTAAGGGATTCTTTTGATTTTATCTTGCGGGAAATATTCCTGCCATCTTCGCCGCCGAGACAAATATCAAGCAATATCAGATCAGGCTTAAAAGTATTTACTTTTTGAAAGGCATCCTCCCATTCACTTACAACTTCTACTTCAAACCCGTCCATCGTCAGTATTAACTTTATCACCTTAAGAATCTCGGTATCATCATCTACTACCAGAATCTTATCCATGACTATTATATTTAATCAAGAAAAAGGGAAAGATAAAACTTTCAATGTGGGCAGGGGATATATTTTTGATTTTTATCTTCTCCTCTGCGGCGGATCGGACTTTCCGGTCAAGTCCTTCTGAGCTTTCAAGGGTAGCTTAAAAAAGAACTCCGAACCTTTTCCCATAATACTTTTTACGGAAATAATGCCCCCATGTCGTTTTATGATCTCGGAAGAAATGTACAGGCCAAGCCCGATACCCGGAGTTTTGTTATCTTGAAATTCACCGACCCGAAAAAACCTTTCAAACACCTTGGGTCGTTTATCCTTACTAATGCCCATACCAAAATCCTTTACATAAATGGTGGCATACTTTTTTTCAAGTCTGCAACCCACTTCAATAGTGTGGGTACCTGGTGAATATTTGATAGCATTGGTAAGGAAGTTGGTAAGCACCTGCCCTATCCTGTCTTTGTCACCATAAATTGGGGGAATGGTTTGCGGGTGAAGTTTTATTTTATGGGTTTTTGTCGTTAGCTGAATTTCCTTTACGTTGTCGGCCACCTCTTCCATCAAATTAAAATAATCAAAATGATATTGTAGCTTTCCTGCTTCCATCCGGCTTACGTCCAATAAATCTCCTATCAATCCGGTGAGCTTGGTGATTTGGACATTCATTCTCGAAAGCATACTTGCAGCATCGGCATTCCCCAGTTCCGTAAAGTCTTTTTCCAATAGCTGTGCAAATAACTTTATGCTGGTCACCGGGGTTTTCAATTCGTGCGATGCCATACTCATAAAATCATCCTTCTGCCGGGAAATATCCTGCAGGCGGTGATTCTCTGCAAGGATATTTTTTTGTTTCTGGACTTGCTCTTCATTCTTCTTTTTTTCCGTGATATCCTGAATTACCAGCAAGAGCACAGACGAAGTCTTACGATGTAACGCGATCCTCCTTCCATTTAACAACAACCGCTTTATACCCGTATTACTAAAATTGTGTATGATTTCGAAATCATCGTATGAAGCTCTGGAAACAAGAATATCTTCAATGAAATGACGAAACTCCGGGAAATCCCATGAGTTTTTACTGAGTTTGTAAATGCTTTTGCCCACTGTCCTGGATGGCGTAAGCCTGAATGTTTTATAAAAGGCACGATTAGCATTTCTTATGGTGAGATCATTGTGCAATACAACCAACGGCTCATGTATGGCATTAATGATTGCTTCAGCGTAAGTAAGCGCATCCTTTAGTTTTTGAATGTCGGCATTCTCGGATTGCATCTGGGGTATAAAGGGTTAAAGACTCTGCAATTCTGAACCTTACAGAGAGTAATGAAAATTATGCTTGCATGTTTTGGTAACAAATCTTAAAATACTACAGAATTAGAACAATTTCAACTCATCCGGATTTTTTTGTCAAAACGCGCATTTCTGCAATCCATAATTCTAATCAATATTCTTGGTCCTTTAAAAATTCTGCGATAGTGTGAACTGCTAATTCTAGTTGGCATCCCGATATCTTTTTACGACATGGCAAATTCTATTTGTAATAGGCCGCTTTCACATTATCCAGCAACTGCAGAAACTTTGTTTTATCAGGATCGTAACCATAACCGTCAGGCGCAAGGCGCTGCTCATTTTCATCAAGAAAAAAATAATAGGGTTGGGTATTGGCATTGTACTTCGATACCTGCAGATCAGTATTTTTATCTCCCAGTGTTTCTATATTTTGGGTTAAAGCTTTGGAATAATATTGCTCGGCGGGCTGAAGCAAAATATTGTGAACATCTACATATAAGGAAACAATGATAAAATCTTTTTTTAATCTTTCCATTACTGCCGGATCGCTCCATACCTCACCCTCCATTTTTCTGCAATTCACACAGTTAATACCGGTAAAATCCAGCATTAAAGGCTTTTTTACCTTACGGGCAACAGCCAGGGCTTCATCATAATCATAGTAAATCACCATCCCAAACTTAGTCACCACATCCGGTTCATAAATCTTCATCCTGTCAAAATATTTTTGTGGCCGGAGGTCATTATCAATACTGTCGGGTGCGTGATCGTTGTAAGCAGACGATACGGCACCGCCACTAAAATCCTGCGTGCCCATTGGAGGTACGAAGGCACTAATACCTTTTAAAGGAGCGCCCCAAAGACCCGGCATCATATACACGGCAAAGGCAAATGAAGCGATTGCAAAAAACAAACGCGTAACGGTCAGATACGGCAAATCAAAATCATTCTTGGGAAGGGTATCATCATGATGGAATTTTATCTTACCCAACAGATACACCCCCATCAAAATAAAAATCACAATCCAGAGGCTTAGAAAAAGCTCCCGGTCAAGTATTCTCCAGCCTTTGGCAAGGTCCGCATTTGATAAAAATTTTAATGCCAGTGCGAGTTCCAAAAAACCCAAAAC
>JBDSPQ010000041.1:0-6751 GCA_039930305.1 Ginsengibacter sp.
GAGAGCCTAAAAGGCTCCTGACAATCATAGTGCCGGCTGTCCTCATCATGCTTTTTGCTACCGAGTTATTGGCAACCCTTTCCAAAATCGTGGGTTCGGGCTTTTCGCTTTTATTTTGGCTAACTACCGAAGACGCCGTTGCGGCCGAAGCCTCTTCCAGTTTTGCATTCAGTAATTCGTAAGCACTTTCCCGATCTACCGTTTGGTTGTATTTAGCTGCCAGTTTGGATTTGGTTGCAATGCTATCAATCTCACCTGGTGAAAGGATATCCATTCTACTCTGTGGCGTAAGCATCAGTGTATGTACCAAAGGGGTGGGTATTCCTTTTTCATTTAAAATAGTTACCAGGGCTTCTCCGATGCCCAATTGGGTGATCAGGTCTTCTGTTTTGTAAAAATCCGTTTCGGGATAATTCTCTGCGGTCTGTTTTATTACCTTTCTGTCTGCTGCGGTAAATGCCCGCAATGCATGCTGTATTTTAAGGCCCAGTTGCCCAAGTACAGATGCAGGCACATCCATAGGATTTTGGGTGCAAAAATATATGCCGACCCCTTTCGAGCGTATGAGTTTAATAATTGTTTCGATCTGCTCCAGCAAGGCTTGGGTAGCTTCCTGGAATATGAGATGTGCTTCATCAATAAAAATTACCAACTTGGGTTTATCAAGATCACCCGCTTCCGGCATGGTGGCGTATAATTCTGCAAGCATCTGCAGCATGAACGTCGAAAAAAGTTTTGGCCTGTCCTGCAGATCAGTTACCCGTAAAATACTTATTATACCTCGTCCCTGCTCATCCACACGCATTAGGTCATCGACTTCGAAGCTTTTTTCGCCAAAAAAAACATCCGCCCCCTGCTGTTGTAGTTCAATCACTTTTCTCAGAACGGTACCGGTGGAGGTCGTGGAAATATTACCATAAGTGCCCTGCAATTCTTTTTTTCCTTCATTACCTGCATATTGTAATACTTTGATGAAATCTTTTAATTCAAGTAGGGGTAATTGTTTATCATCGCAATACTTGAAGATCATGGCGACTACCCCGCCCTGCGTATCATTCAATCCCAGAATTTTTGACAGCAGGACGGGGCCAAATTCGGATACGGTTGCCCGTAAGTGTGCCCCTTTTTCATTACTAAGCGAGAGCAGTTCTACAGGAAAGGCCTCCTCTTTCCACGTCAGATTCATTTTCATATACCGCTCGATAATTTTATCATTTACTGTTCCGGCAGCAGCTATACCGCTCAGATCGCCTTTTATATCCATTAACAATACCGGAACGCTGTTGTTACTAAGTCCCTCAGCGATCATTTGAAATGATTTCGTTTTTCCAGTACCTGTAGCTCCTGCCAGTAAGCCGTGCCTGTTGAGTGTGGACAAAGGGACAGAGATGACTGCCTCTGATATCACCTCACCGTCAAGGATACCCGCGCCAATTACTATCGTGTCTCCTTTAAAAGAATAACCCTTATTTACCTGATCTGTAAACGCATCTTTATTTGCCATGACTAATTTTTTTGAAAGTTACACATGGAAACGCTAATTTTTAAGATAGTTTTAATGCTTGCACACATATTTTTACAGAAGCTTCTACGTAAATAGTCTACTGAATCGAATTAAAAAAAACTGAATATCTTTAATGTAAAACATACCTACAATTATGGAGAATAAAAAACCTAAGATCCTTATCTGCGAAGATGACCCAAACCTGGGGATGGTGCTAAAAAATTATCTTGAATTGAATGACTATGATGTTGTTCTGGAAAGAGATGGAAGGTTAGGACTGGCGGCCTTTCAACGAGAAAAATTCGACATATGCCTGCTGGATGTAATGATGCCTAACATGGATGGTTTTACTGTCGCGGAGGAAATTCGAAATGTAGATCCTGACATGCCCCTGTTTTTCTTAAGTGCAAAAACGATGAAAGATGATATTATAAAAGGTTATAAACTTGGCGCCGATGATTACATTACCAAGCCATTTGACAGTGACGTCCTTTTGCATAAAATTAAAGCCATCTTAAAAAGAAATGAAGAATTGCATCGTGAAGAAGCAAATGCGGAGTACGATCTTGGACAATATCATTTCAATCCGCGTTTAAGGCAGCTGGTGAGTGGGAAAGATGTATTGACACTTTCACCGAAAGAAAATGAATTATTGAAAATGCTTTGCGAATACAAGAATGACCTTCTCCCGAGAGAATCTGCTTTAAAGAAAATATGGGGAAGCGATACTTACTTTAACGGCCGCAGCATGGATGTCTATATAGCAAAGCTCCGTAAGTATCTAAAAAATGATGACACTATAGAAATTGTAAATATTCATGGTAATGGATTCAGATTGGTGGTACAGGAATCATCACAATGACCTTTCAACTCTATTTTTTAACAGGACCGCAGCAACTATGCCTGCGGTCTCTGTTCTTAACCTTGTTTCTCCAAGGCTCACAGATTGATATCCATAACTCTCAGCCTGGTTAATTTCGTTTTCGGAAAAATCGCCCTCAGGGCCTATAAGTATTTGAGACGATCCATTTATCATGGGAATCTCTCTCTTGTTGACAATATCAATACAATGTGCTATGAATTTTTGATCTGCAGAGGCTTCCTTAATAAGTTCGGTAAATTTTATGGGTTCTTTTAATTCAGGCATCCAGTTTTGCCTGCTTTGTAACATAGCACTTACGAGAATCTTATGCAACCTTTCTTTTTTGAGATAAATTTTTTCAGTACGCCCGCAGATCAATGGTACAATTTCCGTTATACCCAGCTCGGTGGCTTTTTCAAGGAAAATTTCAAAACGGCCAGAATTTTTAATATTTGAAATGGCGATAGAAACTGACTTCCCCGCCCTGGGTGAAAAAACTCTCTCCTTGACGCATACCCGAACTCGTTTTTTATAGGCAGAAAGAATGGTACAAGTTAGCAATATGCCAAGGCCGTTGGTGATATGTATATCTTGATACTCCAGCATTCGCAGCACTTGAACGGCATGTTTTGATGATTCTTCACCCAACAAAAACTCTCCTGAATTGGGCGGGTTCTCCTCAAAAAAATATGGTAGTTGCATTGGTATCTAAAATGGAGCTTCGTCGTCGAATTCGCCGTCATTCATCTTACTACCTTTTTGGATGTAAAGCCGCGCTCCGTCACCTTCATCGACTACCGGTTTCCAGCTACCGCCGGCCGGCAGGCTGCTGCTGACATCATTTTGATCTTCTTCCACAAATTTTTGAATGTGTAGCAACGCTTTTAATTTAATAGTTTCCAATTGCCCGTTACGGTGTTTTGCTATTCTTACATGAGTTTCACCCTTGTTGCTTTCGCCCAGTTCATTAGTAGTTATGTCGTAATATTCAGGCCGGTAAAGAAACATTACCATATCGGCATCCTGTTCTATAGCTCCTGATTCTCTCAGGTCGCTCAGTTGGGGCATTTTATTGCCTTCTTTCCTTTTTTCAACTTCTCTGCTCAACTGGCTTAGCGCTATGATAGGAATATTGAGTTCTTTGGCAAGTCCCTTCAAATCCCTTGATATCCTGCTGATTTCCTGCTCGCGGTTGCTATTACGGTTTTCCCCTGCGCCACTCATTAGTTGCAGATAATCAATTATAATAAGGCCAACGTTATGTTTGTTTTTCAAGCGGCGGCATTTGGCTCTTAGCTCGAAGATGTTTAGGGCTGCTGAATCATCGATGTGGATTGGGGCCGAGGCTAACCTTTCGATACCTTTCTTGTACAATTGTTTCATCTCATGCTCTTCGAGTTTGCCACGTGCAATTTTCTCGAGCCATATCTCGCTTTCCGCACTTAAAATCCGCTGAACCAATTGTCCGGCACTCATTTCCAGTGAGAAAAATCCAACTACGGTTGGTTTGGTGGGGTGGAGCGCGGCATTCCTGGCAAGGTTCAATGCAAAAGCAGTTTTACCCACAGAAGGTCGCGCCGCGAGGACTATAAGATCTGATGGTTGCCATCCGTAAGTGATGTGATCGAGAATGCTGAAGCCGGTAGGGACGCCGGTTATTTCATCCTGCCTGCTTCTTAGATCTTCTATGCGTTGGATCGTCTTTACTAACACCGTATCAATACTAGCATAATCCTTACGGAGGTGGTTGTTGGTTATCTCAAACAGTTTTGTCTCTGCATCATCCAGCAAATCGAATACATCGGTACTGTCTTCGTATGCATCGCCAATTATTTCTCCACTAATGCGGATCAGTTCCCTTTGAATAAATTTTTGTAATACAATCCTTGCATGTGTTTCAATATTAGCGCTCGATACAACAGCATTGGTTAGCTTGGTTACATAGTAGGGCCCACCGATCAGATCAAGTTCTTCCCTGAATTTTAATTCTTCTACTACGGTAAGTAAGTCAATCGGCGAATTTTTTTGCTGCAAGCCCTGCATTGACCTGAAAATTCTTTGATTCGCTTCTACATAAAAGCATTCAGGCTTTAATATTTCAATGATCACGTCAAAGGCATTTTTTTCCAACATGATTGCCCCGAGTACGGCTTCCTCAAGTTCTTTAGCCTGTGGGGGCACCTTTCCGAACATCATGGTTCCCATTTCAAGTGAGCCACTTTTACGCCGTATTTTTCTGTCTTTATTGAGGTTAGTAAGATCCATTATGGGTTTATAAGCTTTCTTTAGTTTGATTTAAATTATTTGTTTTTGGAGGATGGAAATTTCAATAGGGCGACTAAGGTAAAGGAGTATTTTCTATTTAAACAAATTGTTAAGGGTTAATATTTATGCCTCCTGAGCTCACAAAACGTTCCCCATAAAACCGCGGTTTATTCACACAAAGCGGGCTCTTTTACACAATTTAATTTATTTTTCACTGGTATTAATATAGTAATTCACATTCTTATGTGAAGAAAAGAAATTTAGTTTTAGACACCGGTTTCCATAAAAAATCAGTAAAAACTTTTGAAAAAAAATGACTGAACCGGTTTGTTTTCTAACTCTAACCTCTACTCGAAAACCGAATATTTTCCATAATTTCTTCTGTGGACCTGACGGATCAATATTTAAAAAAGAATAAAGTAATCCGGCGTCTCGACAGCGTTAAGGACTGCCAATAAATGAACAGTTTAATTTTTAGAATCGCATCTTTCTTATTTTTGATGCGGTGTCAATAATGTCGCATAAAAGTGATTCATGAAAATAAGTTACAATTGGGTAAGAGAGTATTTACCGCAAGTGGTTCTGAAAAAGGGGGCTATTGACTCGCCTGAAATAATGGCCAGCATTCTCACTTCGGTTGGGCTCGAGGTTGAAACCATACATAAATATGAGGAAATACCCAATAGCCTGGATGGCCTTTTGATAGGGGAAGTTATTTCCTGCGAAAAACATTCAAACGCTGACAAATTAAAAGTGGCGCAGGTAAATATTGGCCAAGATCACGCCCTGCAAATAGTATGCGGCGCACCCAATATTTCTACGGGGCAGAAAGTAGTAGTGGCCCCGGTTGGAACTACACTTTTCCCGATTAGCGGAGAGTCATTTTCTATCAAAAATTCAAAAATAAGGGGTATCGAGAGCCAGGGAATGATTTGTGCCGAAGACGAAATTGGGCTTGGAAGTGATCATTCGGGGATTATTATTCTTCCCGAAACCACAGTGCCCGGGGAGGATGCAACCTCTTTCTTTAAAGTATATGAAGACTGGATTTTTGATATTGGGCTTACACCAAACAGAGTGGACGCAATGAGCCACCTGGGCGTAGCTAAAGATCTTTGTGCCCATTTCTCCCATCACAATCATTCAAGGGCGAAAGTAGTTGACCGGTACCCTGCACATTTTTCCGGGATAGATCAAAATGAGGGCATAAAGGTTGAATTAGTAGACACAGATTCCTGCAGGCGCTATTCAGGAATAGTAATAAGTGGCATTAAGGTATTGGAAGCACCTCGTTGGATGAAGGATAAACTAAAAAGTATTGGCATCAGGCCCATCAATAACATTGTGGATATTACCAACTTTATTCTCCACGAAACAGGCCAGCCTCTGCATGCATTTGACGCTGATAAAATAAAAAGAGGGAAAATAGTAGTTAAATGTCTTTCTTCCGGCGCCAAGTTTACTACCCTGGATAATAAGGAACGAACGCTGGACAAGGAGGACCTTATGATTTGTGACGGGGCGCAGGATCCTATGTGCTTTGGCGGCGTCTTTGGCGGCGCCTACAGCGGTGTCACGGAAAACACGACTAATATTTTCCTGGAAAGTGCCTGGTTTGATCCTGTATCTGTCAGAAAAACATCTTTTCGTCATAATCTTCGTACCGAAGCAGCAACCCATTTTGAGAAGGGGGTAGACATAAGCAACACAGTAAATGTTCTTAAAAGAGCGGCTATGTTAATTAAAGAATATGCCGGCGGAGAATTCTTATCAGGAATTGTTGATGTATATCCCAACCCTTTGCCGAAAACGCAGGTAACTCTTAAGTCTGCATATCTTAAGAAACTCAGCGGAAAGGTTTATGATATGGGAAAAGTGAAAAATATTTTTGAAAGCCTGAATTTTGAAACTATTGGCGAAAGCGCGGAACAAATTTCTGTGAAAGTTCCATTCAGCAACCCGGATATTTCATTGCCAGCCGACCTTGTAGAGGAAATAATGCGCATTGATGGATTAGACAATGTGACGATTTCGGACTCGGTTAACATTTCACCCTCCATTGAAATAGATATTTTTGGGCCGCCACTGAAAGAGAAGATGGCAGGCTGGTTAACAGGGAA
>JBDSPQ010000042.1:0-7754 GCA_039930305.1 Ginsengibacter sp.
TTACAGAAATATATCCATTCTCACAGGTAAACTTGAGAAATGTTTTATGATCAGAAATGACCTCTCCGGGTGGTTCCTGAATATTCGTTTCTTCCGTTTCTGCAGTAAATATCTTCAGCTTTTTATCTTTTAAGAACGTAAATGCTGCGGGATAAGGCGAGAGTCCGCGAATAAGATTGTTGACGTCATTTACATTTTTATCCCAATCAATTTTACAAACTTCAGGAGAGAGCTTTGGAGCGTGGCGTAGTATTTTTGAAACATCTTTTTCGATATCTTTTTGATCCAACTCATCCAGTGTACCCTTTGTTAATCCGTTCAGAGTTTGCACTAACAGGTTCGCACCTGCTATTTTCATCCGGTCATGAAGCTCCCCGGCTGTTTCTCTTTCATAAATTGTGATTTTTTGCTGCATTAAAATATTTCCTGTGTCAATTTCATGTTTGAGTTTGAAGGTCGTTAGCCCTGTCTCCTTTTCGCCATTTATAATTGCCCAATTAATAGGTGCAGCACCACGGTATTGTGGAAGGAGAGATGCATGAAGATTTATCGTGCCCATCGGTGGCATGTTCCATACCACTTCAGGCAACATGCGAAAGGCAACCACCATTTGTACATCAGCGTCAAGGCTTCTCAATTCGGACAGGAATTCTTCATTCTTCAATTTTTCTGGCTGGAGAATTTTTAAACCCTTTTCTATAGCGAATTTCTTCACTTCGCTTCCAGCAAGTTTAAGGCCACGCCCGGCTGGTTTATCAGGTGTCGTAATCACACCGACAATATTATGCCCGGCTTCAACGAGCTTTTGCAGTGATGAGACTGCAAAAGCTGGTGTTCCCATAAAGACGAGCCGCGGTTTTATCATGAATTAAAAATCATCGTAAAGAAGGTATTTTTTCCTGGTGTTCTTAAATGCATCCAGACCTGGCTGCCAGCTCTCTTTTATTTCACTTTCTGATAGCCCGTCTTTTATCTGCTGCACTAATATATCGTTTCCTGCTAGGCGGTTAAAGTGGCCGTTTGGAAGAAAGAATTTTTCTTTGGCGGGAAAAGATTTATATGCTGTAATGATCCACTTAAGTTGGATACTTTTATTTACTTCCTGAAGAACCTGTTCTGTAGTTCCAGAGATATCCCATCCATAACATTTTTGTCCTTTAAGTTTCGGATCAGCTGCACCCTCTTTACTTTCTGGCACAAAAGAAATTAATTTTTTTGACAGTAATGGATGGCCGAATAATTGAAACGGTTTTTCAGTGCCGCGGCCTTCACTCAGTACTGTTCCTTCAAAGAAACAAGTAGAGGGATAACAGTAAATAGATTGCATTGAAGGAAGGTTGGGCGATGGCTTTACCGGTAAGACGTATTTGCTATTGTGATCATAATTCAAACATTTGATCACTAAGAAATGGAACGGCGTATCAGCAGAATTTTGAGCGTGCTGGTAGTAAGAATATTTTTTATTTGCCTCATCACTCAGCCATTTTTCGCCTGCTATCATAAACGCGTACTCGCCGATGGTCATTCCGTAGACTATTGGTACAGGCTGCATACCAACAAAGCTCTTAAACTTCATGTCCAAAACGGGACCATCCACGTAAAAGCCATTTGGATTTGGTCGGTCAAGTATTAACAGGGGTTTCGAATTTTCGAATGCACTCTCCATAAAATATTGCAGTGAAGAAATGTAGGTGTAAAACCTGGTGCCAACATCCTGGATATCGAAAATCAGCACATCAATCCCTTCAAGGTCTTTAGAGGTAGGTTTATTATGGCTGCCGTAGAGGCTTATAATTTCTATCCCGGTTTTTTTATCCGTAAAATTCTCTATATGCTCGCCGTCGCCGATATTACCGCGAAATCCGTGTTCCGGGCCAAATATTTTTACCACCTGGATGCCGCTTTTTAAAAGCATGTCTACAAGATGTGTTTGTCCCACCATGGAAGTCGGATTTGCAAATACTCCAACCTTTTTCCCTTGCAGTTTGGGCATATACACGGTCATTCTCTCAGCTCCCGGGATAATTGACGATTGGGCAATGCATGCAGAGCATAGGAACAAACCATAAACAATTATTATGAATTTTTTTAGCATGTTGCAAATGTCTTTAAAGTTTTTTATAACAAATTATTTGCTGGCTGATAGCGTTCAACCTTAACATCATTGTAATAGATATACGATGCGTGTGGAGCGTCTGTTGGATAAATATTAATTACCTTCCTGACTTCCGGTATGGCTATTGTATTGGAAATAATAATTCACAAAAAAAATAAAAAAAAGTTATGGTAGCGAAAAAAGGTGATACAGTGAAAGTACATTACACCGGCAAGCTAACAACCGGCGACCAATTTGATTCAAGTGAGGGAAGAGATCCCCTGGAGTTTACCGTAGGTGCCGGGCAAATGATCCCCGGTTTTGACAAGGCTATCCCGGGAATGGTAATTGGTGACAAAAAAACAGTTACACTTGCTCCCGAAGAGGCTTACGGTCCAAAAAATGAGGCTGCAATTATTGAATTTCCAAAAGAAAATATTCCTGCGGAGATGAAGTTGGAACAGGGCATGAAATTACAGCTTCGCGATGAGAAAGGTCATCCTATTCCGGTTGTAGTGACTGATATACACGATACCATGGTAGTACTGGATGCGAATCATGAACTTGCCGGAAAAGAATTGATTTTCGATATAGAATTGGTGGAAATAGCGAAGTAAGATAATGCACCCGCCTAAAGTAAACCAACTGTGGTCAAGAATTCAAACGTAAATTGAATTTTTAATACTCAAGCTTTCGTAAAGTTGGTGCTTTTACCCAGGTTATCAATACGACCAGCAACGTCATACCGCCACCTATGACCACCGCTGGTATTGTACCGAAGAGTTTGGCTGTAACGCCGCTTTCGAATTGCCCCAATTCATTGCTGGAGTTCACGAACATGGAACTTACGCTCATAACCCTACCGCGCATGTGATCTGGTGTTTTGAGCTGTGTAATGGTTCCGCGGACGACCACGCTGATGCCATCCAGCATCCCGGCAATTAAAAGGGCAATAAACGATAGGATGAAGATTTTTGAGATTCCGAATATTATTATGCAAAAGCCAAAGCCTCCAACAGCCAGCAGCAATTTGGTTCCATGATGCCTTTTCATAGGAAAGAGGGTGAGAATGATTACTATGATAATTGATCCCAGGTCAGATGCGCCATTTAGAAATCCAAATCCCTCGGGGCCGACTTTCAATATATCCCTGGCATAAATTGGTATCAATGCAACAGCGCCACCAAAGAGCACTGCGAAAAGGTCGAGGGAAAATGCGCCAAATATTTCTTTGGTTTTGTATACAAAACTTAATCCCTCTTTCACGCTTTCCCAGGTGCGAATTGCTCCCTTTCTGTTAGAGGTAGGTTTAGGTTTTAGCTTATAGAGAAATACAAACCCGATAGTAACCAAAGACGCTATGACGATTAAGGTATTGTTGATCCCAATACCTCCAATGAGAAAGCCGCCCATCGCGTGGCCTGTCACGGAGGCCGCCAGCCAGGTGCCCTGGCTCCAGGTTGTTGCGTTTTGAAGACCATTACGGGGAACGATATAAGCGATCATCGCACTAAACACCGGTCCGGTGAATGACCGTATGACACCTGTACCAAAAATGACAATATAAATAGATATCGAAATCCAATGGTTAGTGAAATGCTTTGCGATAAAACTGCTTGAAATAAAAATCAACAGGCATGCAGCAAGAAAATATGATATGACGCCCCTAAGAAGCAATTTCCTTTTTTCACTCTGATCGATCACGTGACCGGCATAAAGCGCCAATGATACGGCCGGTATTACTTCCGAAAGACCCACAAGCCCTATGGCAAAAGGGTCGTTGGTCAATTGATAGATCCACCAACCCACGAGTGTTCCCATCATACGTAAGCCCATAATGAAGATAAACCTGCCCTGCAAAAGACTCCGGTATTCCGGTATCCTCACTGCAACAAAAGGGTCGTTTTTTGAAGGGGTCATTCTGGGAGTTTAAGGAAGCGCAATGTAATTTTGGCTTCCATCATAGTCTTTCTCTAAAGCATTTATAACCGTGTTAAGGTGCTCTTCATTTCCTAAAAAATCTGCTGATGAGGCGTCAATGAATAAAGTTTTAATGTTGTGCTGTTTGATGTATTGTGTGTAAGTCTCCTGCAATGAAAAAAGATAATCCGTAGCAATACCTTGCTAGTAACCGCGGTTCCTTCTTTTTATATTTTCCTTTAATTTCTGAACAGGTGCATGCAGATAAATTAAAATGTCCGGCTGAACGAGTTGAGGATTTATAATGTCAAACAATTTTTGATATAATAAAAATTCTTCCTCAGGTAAATTCACTTTTGCAAACAACAGGCATTTTGTGAAGAGATAATCAGAGACCGTCACATTCTGAAACATGTCTTTGGTGCGCAACAAATCTTTAAGTTGCTTATACCGTTCTGCCATAAAAAAAAGCTCAAGGGGAAATGCATACTGCCGCTGGTTTTCATAAAACTTTGGAAGAAACGGATTGTCAGCGAACTCTTCCAGTATCAGCCGGGCATTTAGTCTTTTGCTTAGTAAATGTGCCAGTGTGGTTTTACCCGCTCCTATGTTCCCCTCAATTGTAATGAAATTATATTTCATACTTGATCCATCATTGCAAATAAATTGCTGACTTTGTAGTTTATGTTTGAATACAGAAATTCAAAAATAACGACTGGCGGGCGAAATAGATCATTTCATTGTATAGCGGTATATCAAAGTGTGAATAACACTCGCAAAATCAAACTGCCGTCACCGGTAGCCTATCCGTGCATATGGATAACAATTCATGCATTCTTTTCATCAAAACCGGATGAACAAGGTTTGGCGCTATTTCATTCAAAGGCTCCAGCACAAACCGGCGGTTGGGAATTTCCGGATGCGGGATGCTGAGCCAATGCGTATCAACTACTTCGTCATTGAAAAATAAGATATCAATATCTATAATGCGGGCCGCATTTTTTGAAGTGCGGACTCGTCCCATCGTTTCCTCGATTTTTAAAATTCTCTCCATGATTTTTTCCGCCGGCAGGCCGGTAGTTAACAGGTGGACCTGGTTATAAAAATCCGGTTGGGCAGTGTTACCCCAGGCCCCGGTTTCATATATACGCGAGGACCGTATAATTTTCCCTATTTTATTCTCAATGTAGTGTGCAGCAATTTTTAGGCTTTCCAACCTGTCTCCCAGGTTACCTCCAGTCAGCAGGTAAATTTTATTCATAACTTAAGTTTCTATTTCTGCCGCCTGATTAGTTTTCTTACGCAATAGGGGCTTTTTCTTACACCATTGGACCTACAAGTCTACGACATTTGTCAAGTTTCATGATTCTTTCTTAATTTAATTTTTTCTCGAATAGTTTTGCCCCCCACATCCTGAGCAGTTCATGAATTCATACAGTCATATACGAGGCATGTTTGCCATTACTAAGGCCAGCCTGATAGCGATTTTTCGCAGCCCTTCTGCAGTGGTTTTCGGATTTGCTTTCCCTTTTATTTTCATCCTGGTATTTGGATTTATAGGCGATAATGGCGGAAGGCGGACTTATAAAATAGCCCTCGACCAAAACATTGACACCAGCAACGTTTTATATACTGCATTGCAGAATTCCGGAAGTTTGTCCATCATAAGATATCAGAATGAAAAATTATTACTCGATGATCTTAATAAAGGGCGAATTGCCGGTATAATTAATATTCAAAAAAATTCAGAAGGCGGCTCACCGTATATGATAAGTTTGAAAAGCACCAGCTCAAGTAATGATCAATGGCCGCAGGTAAAGGCGGTAATAGAAAGTGCGGTTAACGGTGTAAGCGATGCCTATTACTCCGGCAGGCCCAAATACGCCACCTTCAATTTTAATTACAAGAAAGACATAGCTGAAATACGGGAATACAAAACGATTGATTTCATTCTTCCGGGGCAATTGGGTTTTTCGCTCTTGGCTTCAGGTGTGTTTGGAGTGGCGTTTATGTTTTTTAATTTAAGAAACACGTTGGTTTTGAAAAGATTTTTTGCAACGCCGATTAGCCGGACCTATATTATTCTTGGCGAGATGTTCAGCCGGGTAATCTTCCAGATGTTAACCGCAGTAGTGATCATCCTCGCAGGTTATTATTTTTTTGGTTTTACACTCATTCACGGTTTTAAAACATTTTTAGAAATGTTGGTGCTAAGTTTTACAGGACTCATTGTATTTATGGGATTTGGATTTATTGTAAGCGGACTCGCCAAAAACGATAGCACTATTCCTCCTTTTGCAAATTTGATTACCCTGCCCCAGTTTCTCATCGGGGGAACTTTTTTTTCAGTAGATGTATTTCCAAAATGGCTGCAACCTATTTCGAAAGCCATGCCGCTGACCCATTTGAACACAGCATTGAGAGCCGTAGCATTTGAAGGGCAAAATCTTTGGGATGTAAAAATGGAGATCGGTATTTTACTACTATGGGGCGTGGCGATTTACACAGTTGCCATTAAAGTCTTTAAATGGGAATAAGCTTTCGCTAAAATGAAAACTGTAAGATTTATTTTTATCGGCCTCGTAATTATTTTTATTTCTCTTTCAGGAATAGCTTTACTTCTGCCTTCAGAAATTACCGTGTCGCGGTCAATTGAAATAAACGCCCCGCTCCCAAAAGTCTCTGGCGAGATTATTCATCTCGAAAATTGGAATCATTGGAATCCACAGTTTCAGGAGCGAGGTATTTTATTGCCTGCTAACGTTTCTGCCGGCAAAAATTCCATAGCATTAAAAAATAATTCAGGTCGAATCGTATTTTTTACGATCGGCCGTATTAATAAGGATACCATCAATGTCGATTTGATTTCGGACAATGATCCCGTTTCTGAATATCAATTTATTGTTTCGGGGTTAAGAAACGAGACACTTGTAACATGGAATGTAAATATGAAATTAGGTTGGTATCCGTGGAGAAAAGTACAGGGTATAGTGATGGATAAATTTATCGGGCCTTCATACGAAACGGCCTTGCAAAGTCTAAAAAAGTATGTAGAACAAAAGTAAATACCGTCATTTTATGCTTGGTGCTTTTGCAGGAATTTGATGACTACATTATGAATCTTCTTCAATTCTTTTTTGCGGGTACAATACGGCGGCATCACGTAGATGGTATTTCCGAGCGATCGCAGGTATACGCCCTGCGCCATGCAAAAAGGGGTAAAGATTTCTGCGATGCTGTTCAGGTAACCATCCCCGTCAGTAGTTTTTACTTCGAAGGCAACGATGGTACCCAGGCATCGCAAATTAGTTATGACAACTGTTTGTAAAAAGGGTCTTAATCTTTTTAAGAATTTTTCCTGTCTCGCCACCAAAACTTTTATTTTATTTCGACAGCTTTTTTTATTTAGCAATTCCAGGCTTGCAAGGGCGGCGGTACAAGCTAACGGATTTGCTGTAAAAGAGTGTCCATGAAACAAAGTTTTATTTTTATTATTACTCACAAAAGAGTTATATATTCTAGCCGTACAGCCAGTGACACCTAAGGCCATTGTACCTCCGGTAAGTGCCTTGCTCAGGCAAATGATGTCTGCTTTTTCATCGAGGTAATCTCCCGCAAACATTTTTCCTGTGCGGTAAAATCCTGTGAGTACTTCATCGGCGATACAAATAATTTCATGTTTTTTTAGATGAGACAAAATGATATCCAGTTCTTTTGCCCCATACATTTTCATGCCTCC
>JBDSPQ010000043.1:0-3950 GCA_039930305.1 Ginsengibacter sp.
ATGTTTTTCAATTTTTGTATAAATACTTAGTTCAACTTTCTTTGGGTCAATTAACACAAGCTTCAATTGTGAAGGATGCTTTTTGTAAAGGAGAGAAACAAGAATTGCATTTAACCCGACTGATTTACCCTGCCCGGTTGCACCTGCCATTAACAAATGAGGCATAGTGGTAAGATCAACTATAAAATTTTCATTGTCAATTTTTTTTCCAATCGCTATGGGAAGGGAGAAATGATTGTTTTGAAATTTCTCCGAACTCAATAACGTTTTCATACTCACTACCGTCTTTTTCACATTCGGCACTTCGATACCGATAGTACCCTTACCGGGTATGGGAGCGATAATCCTGATGCCAAGCGCAGCAAGACTCAGGGCAATATCATCTTCAAGATTTTTAATACGTGAAATGCGCACACCGGGAGATGGTACTATTTCATACAAGGTGACTGTGGGGCCAACGGTTGCAAAAATCTTTTGTATTTCAATGTCGTAATTTTTCAGCGTGTTGATGATCTGGTTTTTGTTATTTTCCAGTTCAGTGGGATCCTGGATTATCTTTTCACTTCCATGTGCCTCGAGCAGATCCAGTTTGGGAAATTTATAATTTCTCAAATCTAAAATGGGGTCGTAGAGCTGGGTCTTTGGTTTTACAATTACTTCTTCTTCCTCTTCAACTACCTCCGGGCTAGTTTTCACCTCCAGCTTAAGACCATTGGCGGCTGGGGTAACAGGCGTTGAAATCAATTCATCGCTTTCCTTAAAATCGAAAATATTTTCTTTTACTTCATCAGGCGATACATCATCCCTTTCAAAAACTTCAAACTCGTGATTAACAGGTATCGCTTCTTTTACTGGATAAGTTGAAATAGGACTGATTTCTTTGGACGCATTACCTATAGTACCCGGCATAAAGGAGGCCTCAGCGGCCGAATCCCCAGCAAACAGATCCGGTTCATTTTTTGACCGGTTGAAATTGAACGATGGATTGAAACGCCATATAATATAGGCGAAAAGTGCTGTGAGAAGTAAAGCGGCCGTACCCACTTTTCCTATCACCTGCTGGAGCCATCCATTAGCCATATCCCCCGCTGCGCCTCCCCACGGGAAGGGGTTACCCTGCATTAGAAAAGATGCAGAAATGCTGATCACCAACAATCCGACAATGACGTATCGCACATTCCGGGAGATGGAAAAAATCTTTTTTGGAGAAAATAAATTTACACCTGTTACCAGGAAAAAAGAACATATAAGGTAAGAAGCGATCCCAAATCCGGATCTGAAAAACAGATCCGAAAAATAAGCCCCTGCAGTCCCCAGCAAATTGGCCATAGGCTCCGCATTTCCCGGCAAAAGAATTTTTGCACCCTTAAAAACTTTTGATTGATCTTCCTGCCAGGTGAAGAGATAAGATGTAAAAGAAACAAACAAGAGAAAAGAAATAAGAATCAAAACGGTTCCTGCAATTTTATGAGAACGCTCGTCTTTGAGTAATTCTTTTACCTCCACTTTTTCTTCCACATCGGGTTTCAATTTCGCAGAATCTGAGCCCTTTGATTTTCTTTTTTTTACGGAATTCGCCATTTGCCAGCAAAGATAATAAATGCGTAAACGATGAGTGTTTTATTGTGCCGCGTGCCGTTTTGTATTTTACCTAAATACAAAAAAATAGAATAAAGGCCGCGTTGAAGCTAATAAGTCCTACTGTTTTTTTAATATTCCAAAAAACAAGAGCAACCATCCCGCAATAAAAAACAGACCCCCGACCGGCGTGATGGCCCCTACCCAGTCGTAACCCGGAGATACTGCTGCCTTGACTAAGGCAAGGGCGTACAACGAACCACTGAATAAGACGATTCCTGCTATGAATAAAATACCGGACCAAATGATAAGCTTGCTCTTAAAAGAATTGTATAAAACGCCTGAAGCTAACAGGGCGAAGACATGGTAGAACTGGTAGCGCACACCTGTTTCAAAAATTCCCACGGCATAATCAGAAACGGATTGCTTCAACGCATGGGCAGCAAATGCCCCCAGAACCACCGAAAGCGCCCCAAGGATGGCGGCGGTTTTCAAAAACCCTCTATGCATAATTCTAACAATTTTTTAAGTAATAAACGATCAATTTGGTAAAAGCAAAGAAAGTGATTCTTCTGATATTTTATTTACCAGTAAAATGTGGTGAGCGGCTTCATAAAAAACTTTTCTCTCTTTCAACTTACTTTTTATGAAGGTTAATAATCCCGCCGCACTCAATTCCTTTAGTAGCGGACGCTGACTGGTTTCATTTTTTAAATTTTGCGCAATTTGTTCCGGAGTAGCTTTCAGGTAAATGATGATACCGTGGTTTTTCATCCAGGCAAGATTGTCAGCAAAGCACGGCGTGCCCCCGCCGCAGGCCAACAAAAAGTTTTTCTTCTTATCGAATCTCCTGAGGTACAATCGCTCTATTTCCCGGAATTTTTCCTCACCCTTTTTTTGGAAAATGTCAGCAATGCTGATGCGATAGGCTTTTTCTATCTGCAAATCAAGATCATAATAGGCTATGCCTGTTTCTTCAGACCATATGCGTCCCCAGTGTGATTTACCACTTCCCATAAAGCCAACAAGAAAAATTCTATTTGGCAAAGATTTAATTTTCCCGGTGCCGTCTTTTTTATGCATATTTCTCATGATGATCTTAAGCTGATTTGAAATGTATAAAGGGATTTACGCATTGCAATTAAAAACAGACGCTTACTTAAACGCATTTAAGCCCGTAATGTCCATACCGGTAATGAGGAGATGGACGTCGTGTGTCCCTTCATAGGTGATCACACTTTCCAGGTTCATCATATGTCGCATAATGGGATACTCCCCTGTAATGCCCATTCCGCCCAGCATTTGGCGGGCCTCACGGGCAATGGTAACTGCTGTTTCGCAGGAATTTCTTTTCGCCATACTCACCTGTTGCGGGGTTACTCTTTCTTCATTCATTAATACCCCGAGGCGCCAGTTAAGCAGTTGGGCTTTGGTAATTTCTGTTATCATTTCTGCCAGCTTCTTTTGCTGAAGTTGAAAGCCACCAATGGGCCTGTCAAATTGAATTCTTTCTTTTGAATAGCGAAGAGCAGTATCATAACAATCCATTGCCGCACCAATAGTACCCCATGCAATGCCATAACGTGCCTTGGTAAGACAACTCAGCGGGCCCTTTAATCCCTTTACATTTGGCAAAATATTTCTCTTTGGAACTTTTACATTATCAAAAACCAATTCACCCGTTGCACTTGCGCGCAAGCTCCATTTACCATGTGTGGTTGGCGTGGCAAACCCCTCCATACCTCTCTCTACAATAATTCCTTTTATTTCACCTTCAGGATTTTTGGCCCAGACCACTGCGACCTGAGAAAATGGTGCATTGCTGATCCACATTTTGCTGCCATTTAATATTACTTGGTCTCCGTCATCTTTGAAACTGCTGAGCATGCCGCTAGGATCACTACCATGATCCGGTTCGGTAAGACCGAAACAGCCAAGCCATTCTCCACTGGCAAGTTTTGGTAAATATTTTTTTCTTTGCTCTTCAGAACCATAAGCATAGATGGGAAACATTACTAACGACCCCTGCACACTCGCAGTTGATCGCACACCGCTATCGCCTCTTTCAAGTTCCTGCATCATTAGGCCGTAGGAAATATAATCAAGTCCTCCGCCACCATATTCCGGTGGAATAGTCGGACCAAAGCAGCCAAGATCTCCAAGCTGTTTCACAATTTGCTCAGGAAACTCTGCTCTTTGTGCGTAATCTTCTATTATCGGTGAGATTTCTTTTTTCACGTAGCTCCTAACACTGTCTCTTATTAATCTATGTTCCTCAGAAAGCAGGTCATCTACATTAAAATAATCAGGAGATTGAAAAAGGTCTTGCGCCATTTATGGTTTAGTTATTTTATTCGTGGAGATTTAAGCAA
>JBDSPQ010000044.1:0-4941 GCA_039930305.1 Ginsengibacter sp.
ATGTGATCGACCTGTTTTTGAAGGAGATCGAGGGTACGCCTTTTGCCAATACGGTTGACACCATAAAATCAGGTGATGCCTTGAATGTAGTGAGCGGCATTGTTACCACCATGTTTGCTACGACAGCCATTGTGGAAAAAACCATTGAAGCCGGGGCTAATTTTATTATTGCACATGAACCAACGTTTTACAATCACTTAGATGCTACCGACTGGCTCGCAGATAACGAGGTCTTCAATCACAAAAAAGAGCTCTTGGATAAAAATAATATCACTGTGTGGCGTTGTCACGATTCTATTCATCGTCATAAGCCCGATGGCGTGCTTACCGGGGTAATAGAGGCATTGGGTTGGGAGCGCTATCAGAATCCGGATGAAAGCCACTTGCTTACCTTGCCTGCTTGCCCATTGGAACAAATAATAGAACACGTAAAAAACAAACTCAATATTCCTGCATTAAAATATATTGGATCTACACGGCAGATGTGCGCCAGGATTGCCCTGATGCCAGGTGCAGCCGGCGGAACTGCGCAGATATCGGCCTTACAAAAATTGAAGCCTGACGTAATGCTTTGTGGAGAAATAAATGAATGGGAAACTGCTGAATATATCCGCGATCTACAGCAGATGGGACACAACACGTCATTGATTATTCTTGGCCATTCTGTAAGTGAAGAAGCTGGAATGGAATGGATGGCTTCCTGGCTGAAGAACAAATTCTCTTATTTAAATATTACGCATATTCTTTCAGGAGATCCATTTGAATGGTCGGGCAATTAGTACTATTAAAATCGATAGGTAAATGCTAATCCGCTTGAACCGTTTCCAACTTCTGGAGCTATTGATAATTTACTCAGCGCCTTATTTTTATGCAGCTGAGGGATAAGTATGCCTGTTGCTGCACCAACCACGCTTGAAAGAACGCAGTCACTTAAAAAATGATAACCCGCCCGATAGCGAAAATAACCCATCAAAGCAGTCAGTCCGCCAGAAGCAACATATAAATAAGGGGTAAGTTTAGACCCAGGATTAAAATCGTGGAAAACTTTAGCTACGAAAAACGTAGACGCTGCTGTGGTAGCTACATGCCCCCCGTAAAACGATCTTTGCCCTCCCTTTCCCAGCCTTTTGTCTAATGGAGCTTTGGTACCATAAACAAAGGGCCTGCTCCTGTAAACCAGGCCGGCAGTAAGTGTATACATAGCCCCTGTAATTCCTATAGTCT
Source organism: Ginsengibacter sp. (assembly GCA_039930305.1). GTDB lineage: Bacteria > Bacteroidota > Bacteroidia > Chitinophagales > Chitinophagaceae > Ginsengibacter. Next base: position 1,225 of record JBDSPQ010000044.1, read on the forward strand.
CAATGTAGAGAACGGCTATCTGCCCATAATTAGATCTTTGCTTTTTATCGATGAGCGCTGCAATAAAAGGAATGGCGTAAGAAGCGTCGAAAAGAATGTAACTGTCCTTATCAGCCTGCGGCGAATAAAACCCGGCACTGCTCCGGTCAAAGAAGGGCAGTTTGTCTTTCGTCTTGGTGGCGAGCTCCGCCATAGTAAGATCATCTTTGTTTGCAATCAGCGAATAACCAAGCAGGGTAACGCCCACTGCTGCGCCTATAGCAAGCCCATCTTTCAGGAGACTCGTGGTGTATGGAGATGATGAAACCGTATTATTGATGGTTCCTTCCAAGCGATTAAAATCAATCTGAAAATTGTTTTTCAAATCTTGACCGGATTTAAACGAAGGCAACTCCGCCGCAGAAAAAGTAATAGTTTTCTTTACCGAATTCGTTTCAATTTTCAATGATGGCTGCGCCACCATATCCTGTGCAAAAGAAATTTGAAAGGCCAACACAGAGAGTGCATAAATGAGGCATTTCTTCATAAGAATTTATTTAAGGTTATTTCCGTAAGTAGATAAGCAATGCAAATATAATCGCAAATATATGATCCGTAAAGTTCAATGCAGGTTAAACGGGTAACGGATTTTTAGAAAAAATTGTCGATGCTTTTACAATTTTACCTGAGTTCCACTCCAGGTTTCCAATTCGATCGGGGATTAAAATAATTCCACAGCAATGCCGAAACCTTCCGGATTAGTACCCATGCTTCGTTATTTGCCTCCCAGGTCTCGTCAGTATTATTCTTAGTAAATATGGAAAATATATATGGATGCTCGCCATTTACAAACATAATCTCATTCCTGCTTTTATTTACGGCGCCGGTTTTATCTGCCACAAAAACATCCGGTGGAATCTGGGAAAGCGCTTCTTCATCCCAGTATTGTCTTCCCATTAGACGCAGCATGCGTTCACTTATCTGCGGACTGATAATCTGATTGTCGATAATCAGCTTCATAAGTTGTCCCATTTCACGAGGAGAAGACTGGCCCCAGCCAAATTGTTCCCTCGCCTCTTCCCTTCCGGGTGTGCGACTATTAACCCTGGTATCTTTCAAACCTAAAGAATCAAGGTAGGAATTTATAGTTCTACCGGTACCGCTGAGACCCTGTAACCAGAGGCTTGCCGTATTATCGCTTGTGCTCATCATCAGCATCAGCAATTTGCTGATGGTTATTTTTTCTCCACTTTTAAAGGATGCGAGTATATCCTCTCCCTCGTCGTAAAATAACGAATCAGTATAAGTGACAGGCTGGTGATATGAAAGCGCACCGTCATTAATTTTGTGCATTATTCCAATTAGTATCGGAATCTTTACAATACTTGCGGTCGGAAAAATAGTGTCTGCATTAAGAAGGGAGATTTTGTTTTTCTTAAGATCATGCACATATATTCCAATTGTTCCATGAAAACCGGCAGCAAGATGATCTATCTTCTTCTGCAATTTCTTATCAATATTTTGCCCAAAAGAAGATAGTGCAAGTATAAAAAAGATAGATGTAAACGCAGTCTTCATAATTAAAATTAAGAATCAATTTATAAGTTGAGTTCTCTAATAATAAAAAAATTTTTTATGCAAATAAATAAATGCCACAAGAGCTTATTTATAAAAAAAAGGTTATCCACAAGAATAACCTTTAAAACAACTTCTTAAAAAATTTACTTCACTTTAAACTCCAGTTTCTTGTCACCCCACATCAGATCGACATTACCGGAAGGGCTTACCTTAAAAGTCATTTTTTCAGCAGGGGTAGAAAGTTTATCAACGTCCGCTTTTACCCTAAGGGCATCATCGGGCTCGCTATATTTAAACGCACCCCACTGCTTCCAGGTTTTGTTGAAGACAACTGTTGCATCGTCACTGCCATCGAAAATAGTGAAAAGCCCATATTTACCGGCAGGTAACTTAGAACCATTAATGGTCACATCTTTGTCGGTTTCAAAAACGGTGGCCTCGTTTGCTCCCGTTCTCCAGACCTTACCGTCCATTGGCTCAATATCTTTCCCGATAGTACGTCCCTTCAGGGAAGGCTGGCTGTAATCGATAGTGATCGTGGCACCACCATCTATTTTTTGAGTGACGACGACTGGAGGGCTGGGTCTTTTACTTTTATCATCCTGGGCGCGAAGCGAAGTGAATGACATTACACTTGCTGCAAGAAAAGCAATACTGACAATTTTTTTCATTATTTCTATTTTTTATGAGTTTTTAAAGTGTTTTCTGTATGTTCAAAAATAGCACCAGATTTTTATAGCATTTTTGTAATATGGATGAATGGTGGTCTCTTATTTCTCTATTTGTACATCAGGCTGATCTTTTGTTGGGAGTAAGTAATTTTGATGGTTCAAAAAAAGAAGCAATTGACTTATGCTACGGACTATTTTCCATCCTTTTCCCGAAATTATTACCAGCAGATTACTGCTTCGCAAAATGCAGCTCCCGGATTTACACCAGATACTTGCTTTGAGATCAAATGATGAATCAATGAAATATATTGATAGAAAAAAAGCAAGTTCAATAAAAGAGGCCGAAGATTTTTTAGTCATGATCGATACATCTATGGCTTCAGGCGATTCGGTCGCATGGGGCATTGTCAATAAGCAGGCTCCGGCAACATTAATGGGTAACATTTCTTTATGGCGTATCCTGAAAGATCATTACCGGGCAGAAATTGGATATATGCTTTTGCCTGAATTCTGGAACAAAGGATTTATGAAGGAAGCCCTGTCGATGGTGGTTGATTTCGGTTTTCTGACGATGGGGTTGCACAGCATTGAAGCTCGTATTAATCCATCAAACAAAGCATCAGCTGCCCTACTCCTTACTTCCGGTTTTACGAAAGAGGCATATTTCAGAGAAGATTATTTTTTCAACGGCCAATTCGGTGATACTGAAGTTTATTCAAAGCTGAACAACAATGGTTGCTTAACTACATAAGATACGCAGATTATAGAGCAGTCGTTATGACGACTTCACAGCCAGCAACTCAACCTTTTCTATAACCGGTGGTTTTGCTAATAGCCTGTCTGCGTGTTCCATCAGCGCTGCGGCAATTTTTCCTGACAAGTGCGCCTCTCTGCCAGGTTCATCGTTAAACGTATCAAAAATTCCAAATGTGGAAGAGTTGATTTTTAGCGCGAACCATTCAATTGTATCTTCTTCATCTTCTGCAAGGGGAAGTGCCTGTTTTAAAAAACCTTCCAATTCTTCTTCTTTACCGGGCCTGGCTTCTAAACGAGCCAGCAATGCATACTTAACCATAATGAATTTTTTAGAATAAAATAATAGAATCGAACAGCTTATCGGGAGGTTGTTGTCAGGGAAATATAAAATTAAAGGAAAACTATCAGTTTCATTCTTATGCCGTAACTATTATTACTAAATTAATTTCCGTGGGCAAATGACACACTACAATTCAGCTATTCCATTACTGTTGAGATAATTCAGTTTGCACCCAAGATGGGCAATGTCAATCAAATAATACAGTTTTTTTGCTATAGAGCTCAAGATGAGAATATCATATTTTTAACAATTATCGCCTCGATATAAAAGGCTTTTTGTCACGGGAGGAGGGTCTTTCTTCTGCTTGCGTAACGACGAGAGGTTTTTTGCCTAGCGAAATATCTTTAAGATGCTCAATGGCTGCACGGCCATCTTCATCGTTATACATTTCAA
>JBDSPQ010000045.1:0-3840 GCA_039930305.1 Ginsengibacter sp.
AGATGACGGCGTTACTGTTCAGGATTTGCCGATTGTTATTGCAAGCCAGGGCAACCTTGCCGGATTTCCGGTGCGTGATGCAACCCAAAGACTTTTAGGTAATTCTCAACCAAAATGGATAGGAGGACTTACTAATAGTTTTTCTTACAAAAACTTCTCCTTTTCATTTTTATGGGAGACACAGCAGGGGCAAGACCGCTACAATCAATTAGGAAATTTTGACGCTGCATTTGGCATAGCAAAATATACTGAAAATCGAAATGATACCAAAGTGTTTGACGGAGTGCTAGCCGACGGATCAACTAATACCAAGCCAGTTTGGCTGGGGCAAGGTAAAGGTCCAGACGGTTTCGATTACGGCAATGGTTTTTACCGGAACATATTTCGTGGAGTTACAGAAAATTTCATAGAAGATGCTTCGTGGGTTCGTTTACGTAATGTGAGCGCCTCATTCAATATTCCCGAAAGTATACTGAAAAAAGGGTTTATTAAAAACGCGAGTGTAACATTGACGGGTAATAACCTCGTCTTAATTACGAATTACTCGGGTTATGATCCCGAATCGAGCAGTACCAGCTCGGGAAGCAATGCAGACGGTTTCTCCGGTTTTACCTATCCTGCACTTCGTAGTTATTTGCTAAGCGTAAACCTTAACTTCTAAATCCTACTGTGATGAAATCAATAATAAGAAATGCTTTTTTTCTCTTCGCCGTGCTTTTTTTAGTATCGTGCAAAAAATACCTTGACGTAAATCAAAACCCTAATTCCGCAACTAAGCCACCTATTAACGGGTTACTCATTAGAACCACTCAAAATACGGCTCTGAATGTTTACAGGGTGGCCGATATTACTTCATACTATGTGCAATACCTGTCCAGCCCCGGGGCTTCAGGAGAAACTGATATTTACGGGCCAATTGATGCGAGTGGCACCTGGACTTCACTCTATAGTAATATGACTGATATTTATGATTTGCAAGCCTTTGCCGAAGAAAAGGGTAGCACAAAATACCAGGGAGTGGCAAAAATCATGATGGCCATGAATTTGCAGCTAGTTCATAATCTGTGGGGCGATGCTCCCTATTCTGATGCCTTCACCGGGGAGACGCTAACGCCAACATATGATGATGCACAAACTATTTTTCAAACTTGCATTAGCCTGCTCGATGATGGCATAGCTCTATTGAATAGCACTGCCGCTACTGTAGACCTGGATGCTGGCTCCGATCTCATTCACCATGGAGTTGCGCCTGCGTGGGTTAAAACAGCCCACGCTTTAAAAGCGAGATTGTTTAATCAACTTAGTAAAACATCACAATACAACACGGCTTCCATTTTTACCGAGTTAGATGCTGCATATTCTTCAGCTTCAGATGAAGCATTTATCACCACCTTCGATGTTCGAAACCCCTGGAACCAAGAAGCATTTGACAATGCCGGGTTAAACCTCGATGGATGGTTGTCGACAAACTACATTCAGGCAATGACTGGTGCCACCTACGGAATTCCCGATCCGCGACTTCCACTTACAGCAAGTCTTACTCAGTTTGGTGATTACAGGGGTACGCCTAACGGTGCCGGTAGAATAGGTACCGGAACCAAAAAGGAGGAATCCTACCTTGATCTTAACGGATACTATTCAAGCGAAAGCTCTCCCCTGTATATTATTACCTACGAAGAATTGCAATTTATAAAGGCGGAAGCGGCTTTTCGAGATGGGGATCTCGTTACGGCTTACGCCGCTTACATAAAGGGTATAACCGCAAATATGAACAAGATGGGTGTGGCCACTGCAGACAGGGATGCATATATCAATGATTCATCGGTGGGAGTAGGCGAAGCAAATCTTACAATTGATTTAATTTTTAAAGAAAAATATAAAGCTCTTTTTTTAATGCCGGTTACATGGGATGATGCCAGGCGATATGATTACAAATACAAGGGATTTCAATTACCGGTGAACGCCGCCACTACTTCGTTTGTAAGACGGCTCGTATATCCGTCCACGGTAGAGGTATCCCGTAATAGCGATAATGTGCCGACCGTGACTGATGTTACTCAAAAACTCTGGTGGGATCAATAGGCTAATATTTTTTAGACAAAGGAGGAATCGGCATTATATAGCCTGTTCCTTTTCCATCTAAGCTGAAAGGAAATTTTCAAATCAATATTAACCCTTCATATTGGTATCCAAAGCGGTCCAGCATTACTGCATCGTTGCTTCTGGCCTCAGCTTTCATTCTTTTAATTTTCTTTTTCAATTCCAGCATACTCTTTTCAGTTTCTTTTCTTGCTTTTTCTAATGATTTGTTCACTTCCCTGGAGTTTTGTTTTTTTATTTTTTCCATTGAATTTTTAAACTCTTTGCTGTTCAAATGTTTTTTCACATTTTTCATGCTCTTGTCGATCTCGATCTTAATTTCTTTTTCGTCAATTTTCTTCAATGAGTTTTCAACGTCTTTATTTATTTTATCCCAGTTTATTTTTTTTAAAGAAAGGTTAATGTCATCCTGAATACTTTGAAAATCGATTCTCGATAAAGACTCTTCGATCGTCTTGCCGATTTTCTCAAAATCTATTTTGGCAAGCGCTGCTTCTGTTTTTGCAAGTATATTTTGAATGTCAATTTGTATGTTGATGTTGTCTGGCAGGGTGTCCGTATGATTTGCTCCCGGGAACTTTCCAGTATTGGTTAAATAACCACGCGGGCCAGGATCACGAAAACCCATAGAAAAAAAGATAACGAAGCAGGCAATAATGATTGCAGTCTTATCAAGCAGGCTAAATGTGTTCGGGTTCATAAAAAAGTTTTTTAATTACGAATACTGTCGTACAAATATACGATTACTTTCGTATTACGCAACTTTCATAATATTTTTTTAAAAAAAAATTTTCAGCGAAACAATGGATGGAAATAAACGATTTTTATTAAAATGTTGGGATTTATATTGATTGATATTACTTCTATGTTTATCCGAAAAATTATCAAGACAATGAAAAAAATATTTTTGATCATACTGCTTGCCGGCAACTTCGATTCTTATGCACAGGATAAGAATGAGGATAAAGAGCCTCGGGGATTTCAGAAAGAAAGACTGTTTACCGGCGGTAGTGTTAATGTTGGCTTTTCCAATTATTCTACGATACTGGGTATTACTCCCCAATTGGGTTATAGTGTGACCGATTGGGCAGATGCCGGTATTACATTAAATGTAAACTATACTTCATACCGCGATTACAGCGTACCGGGTGACAAACTACGCCAAACGGTATACGGCCCCGGGGCTTTTGTAAGGTTGTTTCCGGTTCGGTTTCTTTTTGCCTCTGGTCAATACGAATATAATATGATCCGGCTTAATTATGTTCCGGCTACCAACAGCGGTTACACGCCTGCCAAAGATAAAATTAATGCCAGCAGTTTTCTGGTTGGTGGTGGTTACGCCGGGGGAAGACAAAAAGGAAACAATACTTATTATTATTTTTCGGTGTCATGGGATATTTTGGGCGATAAAAACTCTCCGTATGTTGATGGATATGGACGGAGCAATCCTGTGATAAGGGCTGGTTATAACATCGGACTGTTCCAGGGAAGAAACACCAGAGGAAGATATTAAATCGCCTGCCGAATTGATCCTCTATAAAAAAGCGCTACCGTATTAGAGTAACAGTGCCTTTTTGAAAAATTTCGTTGTTTTGATAATCCTGGCCATCCACGATCCACACATAAACCTGTGAATCCTGCGGAGAACCTCTGAAGGTGCCGTCCCAACCACGGTTCTGGCTCGTGGTACTAAAAATCAGTTTTCCCCGCCTGTCATATATTTTAAAATATTTGATCGAC
>JBDSPQ010000046.1:0-13982 GCA_039930305.1 Ginsengibacter sp.
TAATCTTTGTTTATCCCTGGGAAATTTATGATGGTTGCCATGCAGAACATAAGTGAATTTCTTTCCGCGCTCACTGTTTGCAGCCCAATGAAATACAAAGCGATGCATAAGGTATTCGAATAACGTCCAGAAAAATATTCCCAAAATAAAAACAACGGCAATTGTAAATACCGAACACTGAAAACGGGAAGCCCCATAAAAGGGCAAGCAGCCTACCACCGGGAGATACATACCCCAAATGACAACAGGATGTGTTTTGGTAAGATATTCCAGATACTGATTCCTGAAAACTTGCGCCTGGCCTTTGTTATGAATTTTTTCGAACTTCATATTACAAATTTTTCTCACTCAAAATTATATAAAAAGCTGGAAAAAAGGCTTGGTATTACGTATTAAAAAATCATCAATTTTCGACTTCAGGTTCAAATTCCTTCTAATCAAATACATTTATCTTGTGACCTCACGATAAATATGCCCGAATGAAATTAGTTTCTTATCTGAAAGAAGATCATGCGCAAGTAGCCTTTCTTGTAGAGGGAAAGTTGTACGATTGTGATATGCTGCACCCTGAGTTGCCGGTGACTATGACAATGTTTCTAAATTTTTGGGAAGATGTTTTTCCGCTGGCACATTCAATCAACAGGACATTAGAAGAAGGAAGCCAAAGATATCGGGGAATTGATGTTGGGGAAGTTGAACTGCTTGCGCCCATTCCACATCCCACCAGTTGCAGAGATGCCTATGCCTTCAGGCAACATGTAACGGCAGCCCGTCGCAACCGGCAAGCTGCAATGGTGCCAGAGTTTGATCAATTCCCGGTTTTTTACTTTACCAATCACAATAGCATATTGGGCCCTGGAGATATTGCCTGCATGCCTGACCACTTAAAGAAACTTGACTTTGAACTGGAGGTAGGAATAGTAATCTGCAAACCCGGAAAAAACATCAAAGCTGCAGATGCAGATGAGTATATAGGAGGCTATATGATCATGAACGACCTCAGTGCCCGGGCCTTACAACTCGAAGAAATGAAATTGAACCTTGGCCCGGCGAAAGGAAAAGATTTTGCAACCATCATAGGTCCGATGCTGGTAACAACAGATGAACTCGAAGATCATTTGACGGACACAAAGGAAAATCACACGGGGAATTCGTACAACCTATCGATGAAGTGTTCAGTGAATGGTGTACAGGTAAGCCAGGGAAACCTGGCAGATATGGACTGGACTTTTGCGGAAATAATTGAAAGGGCGAGTTATGGAGTTCAGTTATTTCCCGGCGATGTAATTGGAAGTGGTACGGTTGGTACCGGGTGTTTCCTGGAGTTAAATGGCACTGGCAAGCTAAATGATCCTGACTACCAGGAACAGTGGCTGCAAGAAGGTGATGTCATTGAAATGGACATTGATTGCCTTGGGACACTAACCAATACGATTGTAAAAGATGAAAGTGATTTTTCCATCCTTGATTTGAAAAAAAATGTCAGCGAGATATAAAACGATCGTATTACAGGAAAGCTCTATGCAGGATGCACAGCACTACCTGCAACACGCTATTGCGCCCAGGCCTATATGTTTCGCATCGACTATAGACAACATTGGAAACGTGAACCTTAGCCCTTTCAGTTTTTTTAATCTTTTCAGTTACGAACCGCCGATTGTTATTTTCTCCACTGTAAGAAGGGTGAGAAATAACTCGATAAAACATACTCTTGAAAATATTGAAGAAGTTCCTGAAGTATGTATTAACATAGCAACTTACGATATCGTGCAACAAGTCAGCCTTAGCAGCTGTGAATATCCAAAGGGCGTGAATGAATTTACAAAAGCGGGATTTACAGAGGAGCCTTCCCAAATTATCCGGCCACCGAGAGTTAAAGAGAGTAAAATACAATTGGAATGTAAGGTGCTGGAAATAAAATCCCTCGGGAGTGGTGGTGGCGCAGGAATACTCATAATAGCAGAAGTATTGCTAATGCATATAAACCGGGAAATACTTGATGAAAATGAAAAAATCGATCAACGAAAGATTGAATTGACGGCGAGATTAGGCGGAAATTGGTATGCACATATTACGCCGGCAAATCTTTTTGTGGTTGCCAAGCCCAATACTGCTCTGGGAATTGGAATAGATATGCTTCCGGATTCCATCCGCAGCAGTAAAATATTAACCGGAAACCACCTTGGACGGCTTGGCAACGTGAAGGAAATACCCTTGATCGATGCATCATTTGAGGATGACCGACTTAAAAATATTTTTCAATATTATTCAATAGACCCCGACGAAATGGAAAATGAGCTGCATACCTATGCAGCGTGTTTGTTAGATGCTGATAAGATCCATGAAGCATGGCAAGTCTTATTAGCCCTAGCGTGAAATAATCGCAGCATAATCAAGGAGCCGTTCATTGTGAATTTTTCTTTTCTTCTACACAGCGGGTTAACTTTTAACGTTTCGTACTCATTCCCTACTAAACGAGTTTGTAACTTGGCATAAGAAACTAATTTATGCTAAAAGTATTTCTATTCACCTGGCTTCTTTTCCCAGCATTTGTCTTTTCGCAAAATAGCCCGATATATAAAAACCTGGTATTGGAAGGCGGCGGCGTTCGTGGACTTGCATATGCTGGAGCCCTTGAAGTACTGGAGCAAAGAAATATTTTACAAAATATAGAACAGGTAGGTGGTTCTTCCGCCGGTGCGATTGCAGGACTTATGATAGCACTTGACTACAACTCCCACGAGATAGACAGTATTTTCGACAAATTAAAAGTTCAGCAATTCAATGATGGAAAAGATATTTTTGGAAAAATCATAAGGATAAAAAAAGAATATGGTCTCTTTAAAGGCGATAAACTTGAAAAGTGGCTGGGGGAAATAATTGCGCATAAAACCGGCAATTCAAACACCACTTTTTTTGATCTGCACCAGCTGCACATGCAAAAATCTTCATTTAAAGACCTCTATTGCACGGGCACTAACATTTCGCGCCAGAGACTGGAAATTCTTTCCTGGAAAACATGGCCTTCCATGACATTAAAAACTGCTGTACACATTAGCGGATCAATTCCCTTTTATTTTAAACCCGTTGCCATAGATAGTTTAGGTAATGAAGTGATGCCGCAGAAAGACAAACAAAATTATGATTTCTATGTAGATGGAGGCATGCTTTGTAACTTCCCTATAAGTATTTTTGATTCTTCACTTGATGGTAATAATCCTCTTGTTACTGAAAATCTCTTTTATAATCATGAAACACTTGGATTAAAATTGGAAAGAGCTCCCCAGGTTGAAGCGTTTCGAAAGAACAGTACAGGTATAGCACCTTATGAAATTAAAAATATGAAAGATTACACTGGTGCAGTTATGAACCTGATGATGGAAAAAGTGAACCGGAGTTCCCCGGATTTGAGTAATGAGAAAGGGCGTACCATCTACATAAGCTATGGCGAAATATCGGGAAGACCGAGAAAAATTTCGGAAGAAGAAAAAATACTTTTGTACCACAATGGGGTTATGGCCGCCAATCGCTTTTTTGATTCTCCTACTGCTCAAAATTAGTTTTGAAAAGGTGCTTTGTTCTTGTCCCCTCAGCAGGCTACCTTTGCCAAAAATCAAACTGTTTGTCATCCTAATGACAAACTTTTTTATATAATCAATCATGAAGCAATTATCTGAGCAGGAAATCATCAGGAGAGAAAAATTAAACGAGTTAAATAAGCTGGGTATTGACCCGTATCCGGCAGCGCTATACCCTGTGACTACCGATGCTGCCGCCATTAAGGCAAATTATAAAGGTGAAGAAAATAAAGACGAATTCAACAGTGTATGTCTCGCCGGGCGAATTCTGAGTATCCGGGACATGGGCAAAGCTTCTTTTGCAGTTCTTCAGGATGGAAGTGGCAAGATTCAACTATATGTTCGTAAAGATGATGTGTCTAACGGTGAGGACAAGACGATGTATGATGTTGTTTGGAAAAAACTACTGGACATCGGCGATATAATTGGAGTAAAAGGCTACGTTTTCACCACGAAGACAGGAGAGACTTCTATACATGTTTCTGAATTCACCTTATTATCGAAATCACTACATCCCTTACCGGTGGTGAAGGAAAAAGACGGGGAAACTTTTGACGAGGTCACTGATGCTGAATTTCGCTACCGCCAGCGCTATGCAGACCTGATCGTAAATCCCCATGTGAAAGAAACCTTTGTAAAAAGAACCAAAATGATTAATGCCATACGGGATTTTTTAAACCAGCGTGGCGCACTTGAGGTAGACACTCCCGTTTTACAAAATATTCCGGGCGGCGCGGCGGCGCGGCCTTTTGTCACCCATCACAATGCGTTGGATGTACCATTCTATTTGCGCATCGCCAATGAGCTATATTTAAAAAGACTCGTTGTAGGCGGCTTTGATTGGGTGTACGAGTTCAGCAGAAATTTTAGAAATGAAGGTATGGATCGCACCCATAACCCTGAGTTTACAGTCCTTGAATTTTATGTAGCGTACAAGGATTATTTGTGGATGATGGAAATAACTGAACAGTTGCTAGAAAAGACTGCTATGGCCGTAAATAACAATACTAAAATCGTAAATGGCAACATAGAAATTGAATTTAAAGCGCCTTATAAAAGGATCTCTATGTATGAAGCCATTAACGAACATACCGGCATAGACATAACGGGGAAAGATGAAGCCGAATTACGTGAGGTTTGCATGCAGCTTGGCATACATGCAGATGCTTCTATGGGCAAAGGCAAAATAATTGATGAAATATTTTCCGAAAAATGTGAGAAGCATTTTGTGCAGCCAACTTTCATCATCGATTACCCGGTTGAAATGAGTCCGTTGACAAAAAAACACCGTAGCAAGCCCGGCCTGGTAGAACGATTTGAACTTATCGTAAATGGTAAGGAAATAGCTAACGCCTATTCGGAACTAAATGATCCTATTGAGCAACGGCAACGGTTTGAAGAGCAGGCTAAGTTGATGGAACGTGGGGATGCAGAAGCCATGTTTATAGACTATGATTTTTTACGGGCATTGGAGTACGGGATGCCACCTACAAGCGGTATCGGTTTTGGGATTGATAGAATTTGTATGCTGCTTACCAACCAGGCATCCATACAGGATGTGTTGTTTTTTCCGCAAATGCGCCCGGAGAAAAATGAAGAAGCAACGAAAGTGGCATCCTGATTTTTCTAAACTGTATCAGCCTGTTTTTCGAACTGCATTTTGTGAAGGTCATAATAGTGCCCCTTGTTTGCCAACAGTTCCTGGTGCGTTCCCATCTCAATAATTTGGCCCCTCTCAAGAACAATAATTTTATTTGCCTTTCGGATAGTAGACAGGCGGTGCGCTATGATGATGGAAGTTCTTCCCTTAATTAATTTATCAATTGCATTTTGTATCAGCCGCTCACTTTCACTGTCAATCGAAGAGGTGGCCTCATCAAGTATCAATATCGACGGTTCGTATAAAATGGCCCGTATAAAAGATAATAATTGCCGTTGGCCTAAAGAAAGCGTAGCCCCGCGTTCCATCACATTATAATCATATCCCCCGGGTAGCTTCATAATGAAATCATGTACGCCGATCATTTTTGCGGCATCGGTTACACGCTGTTTTTCAATCGTACTATTTCGTAAAGTAACATTATCGTAAACTGAGCCGCTAAACAAGAACACATCCTGCAAGACCACAGCGATGCGACTTCTAAGAAAAGCAATATCGTAAGCTTCTATATTTTTTTCATCAATCTTTATCTCTCCTTTTCTGATATGGTATAAGCGGTTGAGCAGGCTGATGATGGAAGTCTTGCCACTGCCGGTATGCCCAACAATTGCCAGGATTTCCCCGGGTGCTATTTCAAAGGAAATATCTTTTAAAACATACTCATCGTTGTTGTAGGCAAACCATACTTTCTTAAATTCTACCTTACCTGATAGTGCGCCACTTACGATCCCGTATTCATTTTCGGGAGTTACGTCAGTATTTTCAAGAACTTTAAAAACCCTTTCGCTTGCCACCATACCCATTTGTAAAACATTAAATTTATCTGCGATCACTCGTAGCGGTCGAAATAACAAATTGAGGTACATAATAAATGATATAATCACCCCGGCATCAAAGGCATTATTAGCACCCCACCAGACCAACAGACCTATAGAAAATGCCAGGACAATTTCTACAACGGGGAAAAAAACTGAATAAGCCAGAATAGCACGAATGTTTGCATTACGATGTTGCTTATTGATGTCCATAAATTTTTTGTACTCTTTGTCTTCCGCGGCAAAAGCCTGTACCACGCTCATGCCCGTGAGGTGTTCCTGTACAAACGCATTTAAGGCTGCCACTGCATTCCTTACTTTAATAAAAGATTTATTTACAGTCTCCTTAAAAAAATAAGTAGCAACTATGAGTATGGGAAATGGCGCAAGACTGATAAGCGACAATCTCCAGTCTACAAAAAACATGAACAGTAATATAGAAACGATCGATAGTAAATCAGAAATAATAGGTATCAACCCGTCCGAAAAAATATCGTTGACAGATTCAATATCGTTGATAGTACGGGTAGTAAGTGTGCCGATAGGGGTCTTATCAAATTGATTCAGATTGTAGTTAAGAATTTTTTTGTAGACCGCTACTCTCAGGTCTTTTACCACGGTCTGCCCTAGCCACGAAGTAAGAAAACCAAAATAAAAACGTAGGCCGGTTTCGATCATCAGCATTCCTATCTGTATGACGGTGATCATTATCAGCCAATATACATTCCCGTCTTTAATGAAATGATTAACCGTGTACTGAATAAGGTAAGGACGCAAAGGAGATAAAACAGCTAGGCCAATAGAAAGAAATATAGATATATAGAATTTCTTCTTGTAAGGAGATGCAAATGCGAAAACCTTTTTTAGCAAATCAACATCCAGCAATTTTAAAAAATTCTTCTTCCCGGGCATCGGGTAAATTTAATTGAATTTATATTCAGCTTGGGCAAATAAAGCAGGCACAGGAAATTACATTGAAAGAAATAAGTGCCATCTTCATTTAGAACTATTCTACCACCTCCCCATTCCGACTGTAGGCTTTTATAAAAAGCGCACCAAGATTTTTTTGTGGCGGTATGTAGTCTTCAAAGGTTTCACGAACTTCTTTGGGAGCTGTACTAAAAGTATTTTCAAGATCACTCCACATGGCCCGCCAGTCGATGTTGTTACCATTTCTCAAAGTATTATCAAGAGATTCTATTATCGGCTTATTTACATTTTTGGCTCCTGTTTGCTTGGTAGAAATAATATGGGCCTCCGGCGCAAAGGTCAGTATTTGTTTTAGGTTTTTGTAACCTCCGCAAGAACCGAGCATTATGATTTTAGCATTTTCGGGAAGTTGCTGGATGGTATAAGGAAGGTGATAGCTATGTCCGCGATGTATAACAATATTAGGCTTTACATCAATCTTATCCAGGTAATCAATAAGGTCTTTCTGGGCTTGCGCATCTTTATCTGTTTCATTGTCCAAAGGGCGGTTGGCATATATCCAAACCGGCTTTCCTTTGAGTGACTTAATTTCTATCCATTCATTTTTTTGTGTAATCTGCCATTCACTTCTTGGGAAAGAAGTGAGATAACTGCTGTATGATTCTTTGCCATCTTTATCCCCATAAAAAAATACCTGCTCCACTATGCGACCAGAATCATCAGCCAGGTAGTTGTAACTAACCGTATATACCGGCGGGATGCCAATTTCTTTTGAAAGGTCGATTCCGTTTTTATCATCAGCTGAAAGGAAAATCATTTTCAGCAAGTTGTAAATTTTACGGCCATGTTCACTGCTTTCCTTCGTACACCTTTGTTCGTTATATATCACATTTTGCAGCATTGATTTTTGCAGGTCAGGGTCAGTAATACTTCCATAAGAATCTGCCACGTCCACTGCATCTTCCAGGGTGCCCGTTTTTTCAAGATTTGCCACAAACGCCTGCATAAGTTTTTCGGAATTCTCAGGCATTGTTTTTAGAAATACGTCCAGTCGGTTATACCCGGCTGCCATCTTTATAAATTTTTTAAAATGGTCGAAATTCACCGCCATCAATAAGGAATCTCCATGAGGCACGGCGCCCATCTTTTGGATCATTCGGTCGAAACTGTTTTTATAGCTTGAAGTATAGATTTCATTCTCGCCAAAAACAATCATATAATATATTTCAATTGCGCTTAAAGGTTCTATCGCCCGAAACCGCACATTCAGGTTAGGGTTTTCATGCAGGTTGTTAATCGGTTCTATAAAATGCTGGATGGCTTTGGTTTGCAACATATCTACCAGGCCGTTAGAACCAAGCATCGCTACCGGGGTATCGCCCTTCGTTAACCGGCGATAGTAGTCCATTTCTGTACTTACCAATAATTTATAATAACCCACACTATCGTATTTATTGTCTGTAGTGCCGGCGAATTTTGAGATTTCTTCGATAGTTTTTTTCCCACTAATTAAATTGTCAAGGAAAGGAAAATAAAATAAAGCCCGGTTTAACGTACTTAGGCGCACTACGGTTTTTATCCTTGGATCTTCGATCTTCTTAATTAGACGTCCCTGCCGGCTGTTAGAAGATTGAGCGTAAGAATATAGCTGACTTGGATTATTATTAAAGGCGTCTATTACAAGCGAATCAGCGAACGGTAGATTAACATAAGGCCCAAGATTTGCGAGAATCTTATCTGGATTCAGTTTGCAAAATTTACGGAATAAAATAATCTTACTTTCATCATAGCCAGGATTATCCTCGAAAATTTCATTATTGATCATGCCCACTTCATACGGTACGTTTTGAATAAGCGGGGCCATACTTTCCCCTTTAAGATTCAGAACCATTATTTCACTAAAATTATCGACCAATTGAGGAGCCAGGGAAGGAACAAATTTATGAGCCCGCCAGTCGTTGGTAAAATCCCTGACAAGATTTTCGAGATACCTCAAATAGCGGATCTTATCATTATTAGTCGGCAATAACTTATTACCCTCGATATCATTTCTTATCACATTCACTTTCCTGATGATCGCATCCGTTACCTGCAGATTGATTTCGTTATTTGGAGAAACTTTAATGATTCCATCTAATCTGCCATCCGCACGGTCAGCCCTTTTTTGTTCGTCAACCACCTTATCATGAAAGACTTGCCGGTTAAGCGGAATATTTGTGGTGTCATTGCCCGCGAAGGAGTAATATGGAGAAAGAAGCGCTAGTAAAAGTAAATTAAGGAGGGGTTTCATACTTTTCATCTCAGTCATAGAAGCAAATATACTTCCAGAGGTTGCAAATTTACTTTATTGCATTAGTTTATAAAATATTGTGGGTGCCCAAAGTGCTGCGTGCTCAGCACGTATTAACCTTTTATTAGCAAGATGTTCTACGTAATTCAAAAGACCTGACGTAGCAAATAGGTAATTATTGTGTCAGCAAATAACTCTGCCTGCACCGTTACGAATATGCACTTCAATATTAAAAAATTGTAAACAACTCTTCAGCAATTCTTTTTTGATATAGGTTTGCGCATCATGGCAAATGAATCAAAGCCCAGAACGGTATTAATCGCTGACGACGAGCCGGATATACTGGAAATAGTAGGCTTCAATCTCCAGGCAGAAGGCTACGAAGTAATCACTGCCAGAAATGGCACCGAAGCGGTGGAGATGGCAAAAATTCATAATCCTGACCTTATAATTCTTGATGTGATGATGCCCGGTAAAACCGGGTTTGAAGTTTGTAAAACACTCAGGTCTCTTCCTGCCTTCGACCGAACCATCATTATTTTTCTAACAGCTCTTAATGATGATATAACGGAGATAAAAGGCCTGGAAACAGGCGGAGATGATTATGTTACCAAACCAATTAGTCCCAAAGTATTAATCAGCAGGGTAAATGCTTTGTTCCGACGAATTGTGAAAGAATCAGGGGGTGTTTTGGAAATCGGAGACCTAAAGATTGACAGGGAAAAATATATTGTGACTTCTAAGAATGAAGAAATTACTCTCGCTCGCAAAGAGTTTGAATTACTTGCCTTGCTTACCTCCAAGCCCTCGAAAGTTTTTTTAAGGAACGAGATTCTTCACAAAGTCTGGGGAACCGATGTGATCGTAGGCGACAGAACTATTGATGTTCACATCAGGAAAATACGCCAAAAACTTGGCAACGACTGCATCATTACGGTGAAAGGTGTAGGCTATAAATTTCAAATATAGTATCCTCCAATACTTACTCCAAGAGCAATAGTTGTCTTCCGATTGCGTTTTCAAAATGAGTTTTATTTAACAAGGTTCTTTTCCCATTTCCGTGTCTTGTAATTACATTTGAATCCTATGAAACAAATCCTGTCTACTTTCACCGCATTACTAATTACCTTCTCCATATCTGCACAAACTGAATCTTCGGGCGCACTGGGTGGAATATTAAATAAATCACGTTCCATTCTAAATAAAAAAAATGATTCTTCTCCGGGATTATCTTCTGCAGAGATTGTTTCGGGCTTAAAGGAGGCATTGTCGGTAGGTGCTCAAAAAAGTGGCGACAGGCTTTCTACCGTTGATGGATTTTTTAAAGATGCGGCGGTAAAAATCTTACTACCAGAACAGGTGAGAAATGTAGAGAAAAAAATGAGGCTATTAGGAATGGGTAAATTGGTAGATAACGCGATTCTGAGTATGAACCGCGGAGCGGAAGATGCTTCCAGGGCAGCAGCGCCAATATTTTTAGCTGCGATTAAGAAAATGACCGTAACAGATGCGCTGTCTATTTTAAAAGGAAGTGATACATCGGCAACGGCTTACCTTCGAAAATCAACCACCCTCGAACTTACAGATGCTTTCAGGCCGGTTATTGAAGCATCGCTGAAAAAAGTGGATGCCACAAAGTACTGGACTGACGTTTTTGAAGTGTACAACAAATTTTCATCTACCCCTGTTGATACGGATATAAATAACTATGTAACCGGAAGATCCCTTGATGGAATCTTCTACTATGTGGCGAAAGAAGAAACCGGCATTCGAAAAAATCCTGCACAAAGGATAAATGATATTCTCAAGAAAGTATTTGGTGGAAATTAAACGGGCTCAGGAAGGATTGTTATTGAACGGCGAATGATTGAAACTTCCTTTCTCCACTGGTTCTTTCAACAAAGCTGCAATGTCTTTTTCTAGTTTTTCCAATTCATCCTGCTTCAACCCATCATATATTCCCCGAACTCTTTGTTCCTTATCAACCAGGGCGAAAAATTGGGTATGGATGAAATGGTCATTAATATTCAGGCTGTTATTTTTATCATTATCCAGTAAATAACTTTCCCTTGCCATCTTGTATAACGAGTCCTTACTCCCTGTCACGAAATACCATTTTGCCGGGTAACCCGGATTAGCTCCAATCATCTTCTCCTCGTATTTTTTCATGAGCGGTACAGAATCTGTTTCCGGCATGGAGGTATGTGAAACAATCGCGAAGTTGTCGTCGTTTTTGAATTTTTCATAAATACCCTTCATATTTGCATTCATCTTAGGGCATATTCCTTTGCAGGTGGTAAAAAAATATTCCGTGACATACACTTTACCTTCTATATCGTGGTTGTCAACAACATTTCCATTCTGTCCGGTAAAACTGAAATTCTGTACATAATTTAAAACCGGCAGTTTTACTTTATAATAATCAGTTCCGGAGAAAAGAAAAAAATAGAACACTGCCAGAAGCACTAAAAAGAAACACCCAAACCAAATAAGCTTTTTTTTCATCGAAAAGATTTTACGCCTGTACGAATAGCAGGTGTAAAATTAAATCCGGAATTGGTATAAATGGGTTTAAATTTCTAAAGCCGAAAGATTTCAGGAAGGGTGCACTCAATCCGATAAAAAATACTGGTACTTTGTGATATTAATTCTGATATGAGATACAGTAAATTAATTCTTTTTACACTCGCTTTGATATATACATCAGTATGTTTTACGCAGGGAAAAGATGAGAATGAAATAAGAAAAATACTAACTGACCAACAACAAGCATGGAACAGTGGAAACATTGATGATTTCATGAAAGGATATTGGAAAGTCGGGTGTGACTTACGGCTGGAAAAAAACAACGGATAGTTATAAAACAAATTATCCTGATACTGCATCTATGGGGAAACTCACTTTCAATTTACTGCAAGTAAAACGTCTATCCGATACAATATTTTTTGTGATTGGGAAATGGAATTTAAAAAGAACACCAGGAGATGTCGGCGGTCATTTCACGTTAATTTTTAAGAAAATTGATCATCAGTGGGTAATCATTTCCGATCATAGTAGTTGAGTTTATTTACTATAATCGAAGTGTGGCAATAGCCAGGAATTAATTTCCGTGGCGAGTTATAGAAACAAAGTCTGATTAAGTAATTTTGCCTTACTATTTGACGTATTGATTTTTATCTTTCTTCCCACTTCAAATAGAATAAATCGTTTCATTTGAAAAATTTTTCCCTACAGGAGATCGCGATCCTCATAGCATTACCCATCGGACTCCTGGCAGGCATCGCTGTGTACCTTTATGGTGTTGGAATGTTGCCAGCTTTATCATTGTTTGTATCGCTAACCCTCGTTTCGTATATTATCATTTACCTGATGGTCGAACGCTTTGTTTACCGTAAAATAAAGATCATATACAAATTGATCTATCAAACCAAAGCCAGCAAAAGAGAAGAATTTTATTATAAAAATATTTTGCCCCAAAAATCAATTGAAGAAGTAAGTGAAGATGTAGAAGACTGGGCAGTACACCGGAGAGATGAAATTGAAGTTCTAAGGAAAAATGAAATTTTCAGGAAAGAGTTTTTACTAAATCTTTCCCACGAATTGAAAACGCCAATTTTCGCCATCCAGGGTTACGTTGACACACTTTTGAACGGCGCTATTGACAACAAAGAGGTAAACACAAGGTTTCTTGGAAATGCTTCCAAAAATATTGACAGGCTTGTAAATCTTGTGGATGATTTAGATGAAATCACCAAATTGGAAAGTGGCGAACAATTACTTTACAAGCAGAACTTTTTGATACAAGACCTGGTAAGAGAAGTCTTCGAGTCTTTATCGATAAAGGCTGACGCTAAAAAAATAAAATGCTATATCAAGAAAGGTTGCGAACTGCCACTAACTGTCTTTGGTGATAAAGAAAAAATAAGACAGGTATTAATAAACCTGATCGACAATGCTTTAAAATATGGAAAACAAAATGGGATAGTGGAAGGCAGCGCTTATAAAATAGATGGAAAAAATGTACTTATAGAAATAAGTGATAACGGTCACGGCATAGCCGAAGAACACCTTCCCAGAATTTTTGAAAGATTCTATCGAACCGATCTTGCAAGAACGCGCAAAGTAGGTGGAAGTGGCCTGGGCTTGTCCATTGCAAAACACATCATGGAAGCGCACAATGAAACCATCCATGTAAGGAGCAAAACCGAGGTTGGTAGTACATTTGGCTTTACACTGCCCGCAGGCAGAACTACTTAGATCCGAACCTTTCAAAGATTTTTAAGTGAATTACAAAAGTTTAGGTACTGCGATAGAATGCCAACTTGATTTTACTTCAACCGAAAAATATTTTTTTCAAATCGCCTTGCTCGGTTCGCTTAAATGCCTATTTGTAAAGATCTTTGTAATCACTTCATAAAATATTTCTTTTAAAATCACTTTTGTATCGTTCTCTGATTTTCTGCGCAGGCCTGACGAGGATGCTTAAAAAAATGTCGCCGCCCGGAACATATAAAATATGTGTGGTGTGCCGCTGACCGCACCTTCTATAAAAAAGACCTATAAAACAAGCTTTAAAAAATGGCTTATTTTATAGGTCTAATGTTTTGCGACTTTTTATATTATCTGGCTTTCAGAAACTTTTTGGATGAAGTAAAAGTATTATTGGATATAGTTAGAATATATGTTCCGGCACTGAGAGCAGATACATT
>JBDSPQ010000047.1:0-3469 GCA_039930305.1 Ginsengibacter sp.
CTCAACCAGCCCAGGCTGCCACGCCGTGGGTAGTATTAATAGCGGTGGACCGCTCACAAATTATTCAGAGGTTTTTGCAAAGAGAGCAGAGATAAAAATTCAGGTTGGATCCGGCAGCATGCCTTTCCCACCTGATTCACTCTCTTCCGATCAAAAAAATAAAATTATTTGCTGGATAAATAGCGGAGCGCCTGATAATTGATATTAAAATTTCTGGGAAGAATCTAGGATTCCCTGTCACTTCGTGGGAATAATTATTTACGGTAAGACTAAAATATTAATTAATTTAGGTTTACAATTTTCCAATTAGATGAAAGGCCTTGCGCTCGCTTCCTGATTATATCACCTTCCTCTGTTGTATTAGTTTGAATACTAAGCGCTGATTTTGTCAGCTATTAAACCGCTGATTGTTGTTTTTCAAAAAAATTAAATCAACATTTATGTTATACAAATCTAACTTTATCATTGTACTGATGGTTCTTTTTATCATTACCACCTCTTCTGTTTTATCATCATTTCGTCCTCCCCAGGGAAGTACCGGGGCAACCCCGGGGGTTACTTGCAGCAACAACGGAACAGGTTGTCACGCATCCTTCCCCGTTAATTCTGTCGGAGGCACCATTACTGCAACAGGACTACCAACAGTTTATACACCTGGCGCATCTTATACCTTTAGTATTACCATTACCCACGGCATGGCCGACCGTACAAGGTGGGGGTTTTCCGTAGCAGCTCAAAATTCATCAGGTACAACAATTGGTACCTTTTCGGACAATAACGCTTTTGCCGCTCCTAATGGAACGGAATTAAGTCACGGCGACCCGGCTGGACCTAATTTTGCTCCCATCACTACTGCTCAAGCATCTTATACTTTTGATAACCTGATATGGACCGCCCCTTCTACTGGTATGGGCACCGTCAACTTCTACTACGCAGGTGCCGCCGGAAATGCTGATGGTGGCGTTGGCGGTGATTATATCTATGCCGGAAATACAGCTGTTTTTGCATTGCCAGTTGTTCTAACAACCTTTGATGCTTCGGTAAAGAGTTCCAATGTGATGTTATCCTGGAAAACCTCTCAGGAAACGAATAGTGATTACTTTATGGTGCAGAAAAGTAGTGACAACAGCCAATTTAATGATATAGGAAAAGTACATGCAGCGGGTAGTTCAAGCCTTTCGAATGACTACAGCTTTATTGATCAGGATTTTTCGGTATTTGAAAAGCCTGTATATTATCGACTGGCAATAGTTGATAGGGACGGTAAAAAAGCCTTTTCTAAAATAACCAGTGTCATATTAAGAGCAACGCATTCATTCGTTAAAAGAGTTTATCCGAATCCTATAAAACATGGAGGTGTGGTGCATGTCAACTTTGTTTCAACAGAAAATGAAATCCTTTATTTGAGACTTATCGACAACCAGGGAAGAATTATCAACACCATGTCTGTCATGGTGAACAAAGGGACTAATATTTTAAACGTCCCTGTGCCGGGTATTTCCGCAGGTAATTATAAATTAGTCTTGAAAACCAAAGGAACATTGATGCAAGAACCGGTAATGATTCAGTGAAATCCTTCTAATTGATTTAGTGGATATAAACAATGCGCAAACGGTGAACAAAGAACTTGCATCACACCAATAAATTTATTTCTTTGCAAAAGTTAATGCAACCTACTATGAAAAATAGTATTCTTCGAATTACACTTCTGGTCGGCCTTTTACCTGGACTTAAATCTTATGCCCAGAACACACAAATTCGAGGGTTCAGTGCTGCGTCAGCGAATTATTCAGACAAAAAGATTTCATTTGGTTTTAGTGAGCAGGATGTTTTGATCACATCAGACCTTACCGACCGGCTTTCTTTTTTAGGAGAAACCGTTTTCAGATTTGATGATCATTCTGAAGGAACAAAATTCGGGGTAGAGGTCGAACGGGTAATTATGAAATATAATATCCGGGGTAATCATAATATTTTATTTGGCAAACATCATACGCCCATTAATTATTGGAACGATACTTACCACCATGGCAAACTATTTTATCCTACCATTGACAGGCCTTTACTATTTATTGCAAATGTAATTCCCTTGCATACTACCGGACTTGCCCTTCAGGGACATGATTTGGGTAAATTGAAGTTTGGTTACGATGTGATGGTGGGAAATGGACTTGGGTCATCAGAAATAGAGGATAATGACAAGAATAAATCGCTAACGATTGCCGCACATATTAAACCGGCAGAGAACTTACGCATCGGCGCCAGTTATTATTACGACATTATATCCAAGGGCGCTGCAGTCCACTATCACCAGGATGATCAGGAAAGACACGAAGACCGCGCGATTGACTGGAAAACAGTGCAAAATATCTTTTCGGCATCAACAGCGTATTTTGGAAATAAGTTTGAATTTCTTGGAGAGTGTACATTGGCGGTCAACCGCACCGATACCACCTGCTATCAGCACACTTTTGGATATTATGTGTATGCGGGTTACAAAATCAATAATAAAGTGACTCCTTATATGAGAGTTGATGATGTACACTTTCAGGATGGAGAAATTTTTTACATAAAAGATAACAGGTCTGCCTTTACTACAGGCGTTAATTATCAGATAAATTATCTCGCAAATATTAAAATGGAATATCAATATATGTATTCCGAAGTGACCGGGAACAGAAATAGAATAAGCGCACAAATAGCCGTTGGCTTTTGATTATGACAAAAAAATACTTTTTTAAATATAAAGGTCGTCAGGTAAAGTTGCTGTTTAGTTTTCTGATTGCGGGCCTATTTTTATCCTGGGCTGCACCCGCAATCTCACAACCTCAGACCCTCACTGTTATCCGTAACCAAAACGGTCCACCGGGGACTTTAAAATTTTCAGAATTAAGGTCGATTTTGAAAGGGGAAAAGCAGCGCTGGAATAGTGGAGCAAAAGTCACCATTGCCCTTATGAAAACGACTACTCCGATAGGAAAGTCAACCGCAGAGGTGATATATAATATGAGCGGAGATGCACTTTTAAAATTCTGTTTGGGTCTTTCATACCAGGGAAATGTACACGCGCCCAAATTTTTTAATACCACTTCAGAATTGGAGGATTATGTGGCGCAGAATCCTGGTGCTATAGGTGTAATAGATCAGCCTCTCGCAAATAACGACATCAAAATAATTTCAATCGACGGGAAATCCCAGTTCAATCTTTAAATTGAAATTTGTCAATTCAAACCCCATAACGAATGGTCTTTCCCCTAAAAACCAGGATTTGGCTTACCGTATTCTCAGTTGTGCTTATGTTAACCTTCTTCACGCTGTTTTACTTTCCTGCCCAACAACGTAAACTCTTATTTGCAACCTACAATACTGAAGTTCAAAACCTGGCAAACACCGTTGCCTTCGGAGTAAATTTTGCCTTGAACGAGCAAGACTTTGCTGGCGTAGAGACTGCCATGGAATTTGTAAAAGA
>JBDSPQ010000048.1:0-12029 GCA_039930305.1 Ginsengibacter sp.
GTGAAATTTTAAACTTTCTATCGGAAACCTCCATTGATCCAGATGAAATCAACCCATACCTGGTAGATAAAAATTCGGGAGAAATTCGGGAGAAAAAGAAACTTTCACAAATTTTATTGAGGCCTGGCATTTCTCTTAATCAAATAGCCGAAGTAATTCCTTCAGTTTTTAATTTCATAAAGGTCTATCCTAAAGACTCAGTAGAAGAGGCTGAAATACAACTTAAATATGATATCTACATAAAGAAGGAAGAAGAAATGTTTGAAAAAATGAGTTCTCTTGAAGGCCAAATGATACCAGAACATTTTAACTACGAAAAGATTACTTCCTTATCCAATGAGGCACGCCAGAAATTTCTGAAAATAAGACCTCAAACCCTTGGCCAGGCTAGCCGTATAAGCGGTGTAAATCCAACTGATGTTCAAATCCTCATGGTATATATGGGGAGGTAAGTTATGTTAGATAACAGCGTTCTAAAAGCTTTATTTCGTGTATCCAATACCGTTATGTTACACGCTCTGGGAGAAATTTCATATTCACCATATAGAGACCCTGGTAGGTGAATTAAAAATGTTCGAAAAAGGCCTTCCGTAAAGTGCCATTATTCACATCCTCAGCCAGCCTGCTCAGCCTATATTTTCATTCCTTGGCTAAAATAAAAAATCTCTGCTGTCAATTTTCACAAATACCAGTCCGCATTACATTTAACAAACAAGCAGAAGGCATTTTTGTGACGATAGATAAAACGAAGTATAACGGAAATTGACATAATCGTTGAAAGCACAGCTCAATAACCTTTCCGGTGAGGCATTTGACTACTCTTTTTCTTCCTTTCATAACAACAAAAAAGCGGAAATAATTCAAAATTATTTCCGCCTAAGTGGTGTGGGGCGGGATCGAACCGCCGACACAAGGATTTTCAGTCCTTTGCTCTACCGACTGAGCTACCGCACCGTTGGGCGGCAAAAATATAATTATTCAGCTAAACAAAAAATCTAAATTTCATCTGGATCAATTACCGTATTCACATAAGAATTTGATGCGCATAATTTTCAGTTGCTCAAAAGTATAATTCCCATCTGCCAACTCTTCACTTGCAATATCAAGACTTGAGGTTTGGCAGCCTTTGAAATAGTCAATGATTTCTTCACGCTCATACTCTTCCACCAAGTCTTCCAGTGCATAGTCGAGATTAAGTTTCGTGCCGCTGGCAACAATAGTTTCCATTTCTTCCAACAATTCTTCCAATTTCAAGGAGCGGTTTTTGGCAATTGTCTCAAGAGGCATTTTTTTATCTACATTTTGGATAATAAAAACCTTATTGGAATTCTTATTTACCACACTTTTCATTACAAAATCGTCGGGTTTCTCTATCTCATTTTCCTCGACATATGTCGCGATGAGGTCGGCAAAAGGCTTTCCAAATTTCAATGCTTTGCCTACACTTACTCCCTGGCATTTTTCCAGTTCTTTCACTGTTGTGGGATACAAAGTCGCCATATCGAGAAGGCTGTTTTCTAGAAAAATAACAAAAGGTGGTAAGTTTCTTTTCTTCGCCTCATGTTGTCGCAGGCTTTTCAATAATTCAAAAAGGGTCTCATCTGCGGAAATCGTTTCATTTTGTTCCCCATTATCTTCGTCGTCTTCCGCATCCTCTTCAAATACGTGGTTAAGCACAATTTTGATGGTGGTTGGCTTTTTCAGAAAAGCTTCTCCCCTCGGGGTTATTTTTAAAACACCATAATCTTCTATATCTTTTTGAATATAGCCCTCAAGCAACATTTGCCGCAATAATGAATTCCAGAAATGTTCGTCTTTTCCTTTGCCCGAGCCATAAACCGGTTTCTCATCATGCCGGTACATTTTAATTTGCGGGTTTGGCTTTCCTAAAATTATCCCTATCATATAAGTAACAGGAAACCGCTCATCCAGCGCCCGTATTGCTTTTAAAGCAATCAGGGTTTCGTTCTTGGCTTCTAGTAAGTCTTTAGGACTTTTGCAGTTATCGCACTTTCCCCCGCAATTTTCAATAGTATAAGGTTCTCCAAAATAATTAAGGAGTATTTTTCTTCGGCAAACACCGCTTTCAGAATAGGCCACTGTTTCGTTGATCAGCTGGCCACCTACTTCCCTTTCCGTCAGTGATTTATCCCGCATCAGGTGTTCAAGCTTCGCTACATCTTTATGGGAATAATATAAAATGCATTTCCCCTCCAGACCATCCCTGCCTGCACGACCAGTTTCCTGGTAATAATTTTCAATTGATTTTGGAATGTTGTAATGTATCACGAAACGAACGTCCGGTTTATCAATACCCATTCCGAAGGCAATGGTAGCTACTATTACCTGAACGTCCTCACCCAAAAATTCATCCTGCCTCTTTGATCTTAGTTTAGCATCAAGACCGGCATGGTAAGCCACGGCCTTTATTCCATTGGCCATCAGCATTTCAGCCAGTTCTTCGGTAGTCTTCCTATTTAATGTATAAATTATTCCGCTTTTACCTTTGTTTTGAGAAACAAACTTGACGATGCTTTTTACAGTCTGTTCCTTCTTTAGTTTTGGCTGTACCTCGTAATACAGGTTTGGTCGGTTAAAAGAAGAAATAAATATTTTAGGATCACGAAGGCCAAGGTTTTTAACTATATCGCTTTGAACTTTTGGAGTAGCAGTAGCAGTAAGCGCTATTACAGGAATCTGTTTATTCACCTGGTCCATTATCTCGCGCAATCTCCTGTATTCAGGTCGGAAATCGTGGCCCCATTCACTGATGCAATGTGCTTCATCCACGGCAAAAAAAGAAATATCCAACTCCCTGAAGAAGTCTACATTTTCTTCCTTTGTCAAGGTTTCGGGAGCTACATAAAGCATTTTTGTCTTTCCTGCGGTAAGATCTTCTTTTACAATTTTCTGTTGTCCTTTATTTAAGGAGCTATTTAGGAAGTGGGCAATATGATCTGTGCTGCTATACCCTCTTACCAGGTCTACCTGGTTTTTCATTAATGCTATAAGCGGCGATACGATAATTGCACACCCTTTACTTATTAACGCAGGAAGCTGGTAACAGAGACTTTTGCCCCCCCCAGTGGGCATTATTACAAAAGTATCTTTCCCGGTGAGGAGATTATCTATTATTTCCTCCTGCGGTTCCTTAAACTCGCTAAAGCCGAAATGTTTTTGTAAGAGGCTTTTTAGATCTGGGGATTTAGCTGAAATTATCGCTACCTTCTGGATAGAAATAGAAGGTTTCTTTTTGGTTTTTACGGTTGTTGTAGGCATGGTATTTTATTCGGTTCCACATCTGATTAAAGGACACCAAAGTTAATACAAATGTTTTCCTTTAATGGGCAGGCCTTTTTTTTAACATAAACCCGCCTCTGTTGGATTATTACCGCTTAAGGTACGAAGTTTGGATTAGAAAGCCGCGCTCTTTTTTTGACTCCTTTTCCTGCACCATTTTAAGTAGGTTTGCATTTTTAAAAATTATATTTAGTCCCTCACGGTTTTTATTTTGCTTACAAAACAATGGCTCAAAATAAAATAATTTCTTCAGCAAAAAAGACTATTGAACTTGAGTCACGGTCAATTCATGATTTGTCTGCTTACATCAATGATGATTTTGAAAAAGCGGTAACACTCATCAGTAATTGCAAGGGAAGACTCGTTGTAAGTGGTATTGGTAAAAGTGCTCTCGTTGCGCAGAAAATTGTCTCCACGTTAAACAGCACCGGTACACCTTCACTTTTTTTGCATGCCGCTGATGCTATTCATGGTGATATTGGTATGGTACAAAAAGACGATGCCGTCATGATAATCAGTAAAAGTGGTGATAGCCCTGAAATAAAAGTGTTGGTGCCGCTGATTAAAAATTTCAACAATATTATCATCGCCATGACGGGAAATGTGAAAGGTTTTCTTGCCAATCGCGCGGACGTAATTATTAATTCAACCGTGGCGGAGGAAGCTTGTCCAAATAACCTAGCGCCAACCACTAGTACAACAGCTCAAATTGTTTTGGGAGACGCTTTGGCTATTTGCCTTATGGAATTGCGGGGTTTTGGTAGTGACGATTTTGCAAAATTTCATCCCGGCGGTACGCTCGGGAAAAAGCTTTACCTCAGGGTGGCCGAGCTTTTTATTCATAATGAAAAACCTTCGGTAAGACCAGAACAATTATTAAACGATGTAATAATAGAAATAACAAAGAAACGTTTAGGTGCTGCAGTCGTGATTGACGGGGAGGAAAATATAGAAGGCATCGTTACTGATGGAGATTTACGGAGAATGCTGGAAAAGCACGGCGATACGAGAAATATAAAGGCAAAAGATATTATGTCATTAAATCCAAAAACTATTGACAGTGATGCACTCGCGGTGAATGCCCTGGATATTATGCGTAAAAAGAATATTACACAGCTGGTAGTGACGAGGGGGGGGAAATATGCGGGCATTATACATTTGCACGATCTTGTGCGGGAAGGAATAATTTAATTAGCTATGAACAAGAATAATTATGTGGCAATAATGGCTGGCGGTATCGGTAGCAGATTTTGGCCGGTAAGCAGAATGAATTATCCAAAACAATTTCTTGATATACTTAACCATGGAAAAACATTAATACAAGCAACGTATGACCGCTTCGAACAATATATTCCGCAAGAAAATATTTTTATAGTTACCTCTTTACAATATAAAAACCTGGTGAAGGAGCAACTACCGCAATTACCTGTAGAAAATATTCTATGTGAGCCTTCCCGAAAAAATACTGCTCCTTGTATTGCCTATATTTCTTACAAATTGCAGGAACTGAATCCAGAAAGTAACCTTATTTGTGCCCCCGCGGATCATTTAATAATGGATGAGACTGCCTTTAAGAAAGTAAGTCTTGATGCACTGGAGTTTACTGAAAAAAATAATGCTCTTATTACGCTGGGCATAAAACCTTTGTCACCTAACACGGGATATGGTTATATTCAATATGAGCAACATTCTGTCACGGAAAACATTTATAAAGTAAAAACCTTCACGGAAAAACCTGATGCAGAACTCGCCAGGAGTTTTTTAATGAGCGGCGATTTTTTATGGAATGCCGGAATTTTTGTTTGGCGTACAAAGAGTATTACAGCGGCTTTTGAAAAATACCTGCCAGAAATCCACGAGGTGTTTTATGGCGCCAGGAAAGAATTAACAGGGAGCGGTGAACAGGAGGCCATCAATATGGTGTATCCATTGTGTACCAATATTTCAATTGATTATGGTATACTAGAAAAAGCAGATAATGTTTACGTAATACCTTCTTCCTTTGGATGGAGCGACCTCGGCACCTGGGGCAGCGCATATGACAACCTGGAAAAAGATTACCACGAAAATGCCGTTGCCGGAAATAATGCCATATTGTTTGATTCTTTCAAAAATGTTATTCATGCCGATAACAACAAGCTAATATTGTTACAGGGGCTGGAAGACTTTATTATTGTAGATACGGATGATGTTTTAATGATCTGCAAAAAAGAGAAAGAACAGCACATCAAGGAATATGTTGCTGAAATAAAGAGGAATAAAGGAGATAGGTTTTTATAAAAATTTTTTCCGCACAATACTTCGACAATTCCGGGTAATAAAAAACTCGGGATTCCGTTCTCAATACTCAACCATTTTTTGCACCAAACAAAAGGGTATGAGATTTCTATTTCTTGGAATGTCCTTATTGTTTTTAATACCTAATTTTTTCAACTTACCTATTGAAAAAAAGCCTGTGTACAATAAGGTTGAGCTATTTGATACTAGTTTAATGTTTTTGCAATCTGTAGATAAATTGGTGTCTTTCGCCGACAGTACCGCACACACTTTATCTATCAGGCAGTTTACTCCCGAATATGGCATCCATGTAGCAAACATTATAAAAAAGAGATTTTACCACGGGTTCTCGTCCTTTAACTTTCGCGAGAACTGGATAGCTGCTACGTTGCATCTTGCCGTCGGTAAAAGCCTTGCTTATCCGGTATATCCCGAAGATATTTTGCAACATCCTTTTGCAGGTTGCTCACAGCAGGTGATTGTTTTAATGGCAGCTATGAAGAAGAAAGAGATACCTTTTCGAAGAATTGGTTTCCCGCATCATTATGCGGTCGAGTTATTTTTTGATAGAAAATGGTATTTTTTCGACCCGGATATGGAACCAAAAATGAAAGCCCTGGAACGTGTTGAAAATAGATGGAACAGGTCTGTCGATAGTTTGAAGAAATTTTATGCGATTAATTCGGGCCTTTTAAATTGGGGTTTTGGAACAGGCAGAACCGTTGATGTAGGCTTAACCAATGCGGAACCAGCGCCTAATGCGCTCATATTTCAAAAAGGTGCAAAGCTTCTCTCGAAAACATTATGGATGTTCCCTTTTCTTTTTGCTGTAGCGCCAAGACGAAAGAAAAAAGTTTTGAGAAGGTAGATGGGATTTTTATATTCATTGTAATAATTACTTTTGGAAGAAAGTATTCCAATTTTGCAACAGCTTCATTTGCCAACCAAACTTCCTGAAACCGGTGAAACTATTTTTACAGTGATTAATGATCTCGCCGTAAAGAATAATGCCATAAACCTGGGACAGGGTTTTCCGGATTTTGATATGAACCAGGAGTTAATAGATCTTGCATACGCTGCCATGAATAAAGGCTATAATCAGTATGCCCATATGAATGGAGTGCCTGGCTTGCTAAATGCTATTTCTGAAAAAATTTTCGCCCTATATCAAACACAAGTAAATAATAAGGAAGAAATCACCATAACACCCGGTGGAACTTATGCAATATATACAGCTTTGACTTCCATACTGTATCCTGGCGATGAAGTGATTGTTTTTGAACCCGCTTTTGACAGTTATATTCCAAATATCGAAATAAACGGCGCAATACCGGTGCTTATCCCACTAACTTTTCCGGAATATAAGATAGACTGGGAGTTGGTAAAAAGTAAAATTTCGCCAGCTACCAAATGTATTATTATTAACTCGCCACACAACCCTACCGGAAGTGTGATCGATAAAAATGATATAGCAGAACTGAGAAAAATTGTAGAGAACACATCAATTTTTATACTAAGTGATGAAGTTTATGAGCACATAATTTTTGACGGTATTGAGCACCAATCAATATTAAGGTACCCAGACCTTTTCCAAAGGAGTTTTGTTTGTTTTTCTTTTGGTAAGGTGTACAATTGTACCGGCTGGAAGATTGGATACAGTGTGGCACCTCAATACATGATGAAAGAATTTAGAAAAGTACATCAGTTCAATTGTTTTTCTTGTAACGCCCCGGTTCAATTTGCTCTCGCAGAATTTTTGAAGAATAAAAATGAATATAAGAGGCTGGGTTCCTTTTTCCAGGCTAAAAGAGATTATTTTCAGAATTTAATGGAAGAAACGTCGTTTCGGGCACTGCCTTCATTCGGTAGTTATTTCCAACTCTATAGTTATAAATCCCTTAGTGATGATTCAGAAAATAATTTTTCGAGAAGATTATGCGAACAAGCTGGCGTTGCTTGTGTTCCCGTTTCTGCTTTTTACAAAAATAAAAAAGATGATAAAGTGATAAGATTCTGTTTTGCAAAAAAAGAAGATACGATTAAAGAAGCCGTAAAGAGACTTCTTACTTTCGAACAAAATATTGTTTAATCTACTCTCACTGGAAAAGAGGATTATTTCTACAATTGATTATAAATTTTCACTGTAGGTAAAATTTTCAACAACCAAAAAGAAATATTCCTCATTTCTGAGCAATAAACAAGTATTTAAGGAATGGAACAACTTTTGATAATGCAATAAGTATAATAGATTTTATTTCGATTGAGGAGAGATGCTGGGGGGCATCTCTTTTCTTTTATAAACCTTAAAGGTTTAAGTTACAATCCAAATTGATGGCTGATTTCAAGCATTCTTTCTATTGGCTTTTTAGAGGCTATCAATAATTCCTCAGCCATTATTATTTGGGGTTCTTCATACTCCATACACAGGTAAAGCTTCTCCAGGGTATTTAATTTCATATAAGGACAATCATTGCAGGCACACATATTGTCCGGAGGCGCAGGAATAAATGTTTTCGCTGGTGATTCCTTTTGCATCTGGTGCAGAATGCCTGTTTCAGTAGCTACTATGAATTCTTTCGTGTCGCTTTCTATGGAGTATTTTAGAAGTGAGGTTGTGCTGCCTATGAAATCAGCAATTCTCAGTATAGGTTCTTCACACTCAGGGTGGGCTATAACTTTTGCTTGCGGATGTCTTATCTTAAGCCGGGTTATCTTCTCAAGACTGAATATTTCGTGAACCATGCATGCACCGTTCCAGAGAACCATATCACGGCCAGTTTTTTTATTTAGATAGGCTCCGAGGTTTTTATCGGGTGCAAATATTATTTTCTGCTCAGGTGGTAAACTTTCAATAATGGCCTGGGCGTTTGAGGAGGTACAAATGATATCACTTAGCGCTTTCATTCCCGCCGAACAGTTTATGTAGGTTATCACCAGGTGATCCGGATATTTATCTTTAAATTTTTTAAATAATTCAGGTGGAGCAGAGTCGCTCAAAGAACATCCTGCCTTTAAATCGGGCAACAATACCTTTTTTTTAGGATTCAAAATTTTGGCTGTTTCGGCCATAAAATGAACACCTGCAAAAACGATTATATCAGCATCGGTAGATTGAGCTTTTTGCGCAAGGCCAAGACTGTCGCCAATAAAATCTGCAACGTCTTGTATATCGGGTTCCTGGTAATAGTGGGCAAGTATGATCGCATTTTTTTCCTTTTTTATTCTTTCTATTTCTGCAAAGAGGTCTAAGTTAACGTCAATGTCAATATCTAAAAAACCTTTTTTTTCTAATGCTTCACGCGCTGTCGCAATGTGTATATCTACCATAGTATTTAATATTAATACATTATTTATTTAATAGCCTATTACTATTAGGGGTGTTAATTTGTGGAAATTTAATATAAAACGGTTGATGCAAATTTAAAAAGAAAGGCTTATCCACTGTTATCCACAAGTATTCAACAGCAATATTTAACATGTGGTACTCAAAAGCAGCATCATTATAAACATGCGTTGATAAATATACCTGAGGAAAAAAATCTGCAATGCAATAAAAATAAAATTGTGAAACCAGCATGCATAAAATGTTGGCTTTTTCCACCTAACTACCGAGGGACTCGAATAGAGACCTATTTACCAAATCTTATAAAGAAATTTTTTTTTAATAAAGGTGGTTACCAACATCAAAACAAAACTTCTAACAAGGGTTTGTTAACAAAACAATTGGTTAATAAAATAGAAAAAACATATATAACTTCTATACGCTCTGTATACCGCGTCTATACTAATATTGAAAGGTTTTCCCCAGTTTGTTCCTATTTTAAATTACACTATTTTTGCCGTCCTTATTTTTAAACCAAGCATAAATTTAATATGTCAATTATTCAGACAATTCGTGAGAAAGGAGCTGTGATCGTTATTGCTATAATAGCACTAAGTCTTATAGGATTTATTCTTATGGATTCCAAAAGCGGCACCGGGAAGCTTTTTGGAGGTGGAAACACTACTACACTGGGCTCAGTGAACGGAGACAAAATAGAGTACGACGAATTCAATACCAAAGTAAAAGAAATGGAGCAGCAATACCAAAATAGCGGCTCTGAACAGAGAAATCAAATAATGCAGTCGGTTTGGGATCAGATGGTTGCTGAAAAAATAGTTACAGAACAATTTAATGATCTGGGACTTACTTTCACACCGAAGGAAATGAGCTCTATTATGTTCAGTCCAGATGCGCCACAACAGCTCAAACAGGCTTTTACCAATAGTGAGACAGGTCAGTATGATATAGAGCAGGCAAAACAATGGTGGGCGCAAACAAGGAGAACAAAAAATACAGAACAACGCGATGCGATAATAACCCAGGTGATAGAACCAATGCGCCTTAATAGTTTGTATAATAAATATACCTCCCTTATATCAGGCAGCATTTATACGCCAACCTGGCTAAGTAAAACCAGAAACGAACAAAAAGGAAAGGCAGCATCCATATCTTATGTAGCGATACCCTACGCAGTGATAAGTGATAGTACCGTTACCGTTAGCGATAAGGATATTACCAATTACATGGATGAAAATAAAAATCGTTTTCAAGAGGAGGCCGGTAGAAAAATTTCATACGTTACTTTTAGTGCAACCGCCAACAAAGAAGATAGTGTGAGAATTAAAGAATCATTAGAACAAATGAGGCCGGAGTTCGCCGCCGATACTAACGTAAAAGCTTTTATAGGGCGGAATTCCTCTGCAATATCTTATTTTGAAGGATATATACCGGGGTCAAAAATTCAAACACCTTTTAAGGATTCAATAATTGCATTGCCGGTCGGCTCCGTCTTCGGTCCCTATATTGATGGAAGTAATTATGTTTTAGCGAAGAAAATCGCTGTAAAAATGTTACCAGATAGTATAAAAAACCGTCACATTTTATTAGGCACCACAGATCCCCAGAGTGGCCAGGCTTTGATGCCCGACAGTACTGCTCATAGAATTGCTGATAGTATTGCAACAGCTATTAGAAATGGGGCCAATTTTGATTCCCTTGAAGCCAGGTATTCTACAGATAAGGTAGCCCACAATGATAAAGGCGTAATGACTTTTGACCTGACGACCATGCAGGGAGATAATTTTTCAAAGGAATTTGCAGATTTTTTATTAAATGAAAATGGTGAAACGAAGAAGGTTATCCATACTCAATTTGGCTGGCATTATATAGAAATATTAGAGAAAAAAAATCCGCAGCAGGCTTATAAAATTGCCTATATGGCCAGGGAAATTGCACCGAGCGATGAAACAATAAATTTAGCCAACGCGGCCGCAACCAAACTTTCAGGTCAGGCAAGAAACAAAGAGGCCTTTGACAAATATGTCTCGCAGAATGGATTGAATAAAATTTCTTTTCCTTCAACGGTTAAAGAAAATGATTTCCAGGTGGGCGGATTACAGGATGCAAGGCAGATTGTCAGGTGGGCTTTTGAAGCTAAAGAAGGCGATGTATCTGAGCCGTTCTCTCTAAAAGACCAGTTTGTTGTAGCGGTAGTTGATAAAAAAGTAAGCGAGGGTTTACCGGATCTCGCTTCAGCCAGGCCACTTTTGGAAACAACTATTCGTAACAAGAAAAAAGCGGCTATTATAATAGACAAAATTAAAAACTCTTCTACACTTGAGGCTGCTGCTGCTGCGTATAACGTGCAGGTATTACAATCAGGACAGGATTCTACCCTAACTTTCGATGCACAAATAATCAACGGAGTCGGCAACGAATCGAAGGTAGCCGGCGCAGCCTTCAATAAAACGTATCAAACCAAAGTGTCAACCCCTATTGAAGGAAATACCGGCGTTTTTGTCATAAAAGTTAATAGTGTTTCAGAGAAAACAATGATGTCCCCGGATATATTCAATCAACAGCAAAATGGCGAACAGTCCAGGGAAGTACAGGCAGCATTGGGACAATCTTTTAATTCGCTGAAGAAAATAGCAGATATAAAGGATAGCAGAAGTAAGTTTTTCTAAACGTCTAAAAATTAATTTATTAAAGGGGCTGTCGTTCGCGACAGCCCCTTTGCTTTGTTAAGCCTTTACTTCAACCCAAAATGATATTTGTAACTTTGTATTCAATTAAAAAAATATGGAAGAAGTAATCATAAACAAAGTCGCCCAAAGCGCCTTAATAACAATTGACCTGGAGGCTTTTTATCCAAAGGGTGAAGTTGCCGTTTTCGATCTGAAAGAATATTTATTTATGGAGTTGATCCTCAAAGAAAAAGACTACAGGGAAGCGCTCAAAAATATTGACTGGACAATATATAGGGATAAAAATATTGCCCTCACCTGCAGTACAGATGCTATCATTCCGGTATGGGCGTATATGCTGGCTGCGACCTACCTGGAGCCATTTGCAAAAGAAATTATTTTTGGAAGTGAGCGCGTTTTATATGATGTATTATTTCTTAAAA
>JBDSPQ010000049.1:0-6245 GCA_039930305.1 Ginsengibacter sp.
CCCTGCAATACTGGAATACTGAAGAGCCGGTGTTGATGGAGCCGAGAAATAACTGGTTTACCGCCAGGATATCGCTCGGGGCTGAAGGTCTGCCACTAACATATAAATATGGCATTTACAATATAAATGATAGGAAGTTCATTCGCTTTGAAGATGGGCCAAACCGGATATTGCATAGCAGTCGCAAAGATGCACTCACGATTAGTCAGGATGGTTATGTAAGGTGTCCTGTTCATCACTGGAAGGGTGCCGGTGTCGCGATACCTGTATTTAGCCTTCGATCACAAAAGAGCTTTGGAGTGGGAGAGTTTAGCGACATGCTTTTGTTAGTAGATTGGGCAAAGCAAGCTGGCTTATCTATGCTGCAAATTTTACCGGTAAATGATACAACCGCCAGCCACAGCTGGATGGATTCCTATCCTTACGCGGCCATTTCTGCATTTGCTTTACATCCTTTATATATAAACCTGGAAAATACAGCAGGCAAAGAATTTGCTGATCTTTTGAAGCCACTTAGGAAAAAGAAAAAGCAGCTCAATGAACTCGCAGAATTCGACTATGAAGAGGTAATGAAATTCAAACTTTCTGCATTACGGGAAATATATAACGCCTCAAAGAAACAATTCAAGGATGATCCCGCATATTTCGAATTTTTTGAACTCAACCGGGAATGGCTGGTGCCTTATGCAGTTTTTTCTTACCTGCGGGATAAATATAAAACGCCGGATTACACAAAATGGAAAACACATAAAGATTTTGATGAATCAGGCATACAAAAGTTTGCGTCACCAGGAAAGCGTCATTACAAGGACATTGCTTTTTTTTATTTTGTTCAATATCATCTGCATCTGCAGCTGAGTGAGGTAATCAGCTATGCCCACAAGAATAAAATCGTTATCAAAGGTGATATCCCTATTGGCATATACCGCTATGGTTGCGATGCCTGGGCAAATCCCTCGTTGTACAATATGGATGAACAGGCAGGTGCGCCGCCCGACGATTTTGCTGTGAAGGGTCAGAACTGGGGCTTCCCAACATATAATTGGAAGAAAATGCAGGAAGATGGATTCAAATGGTGGAGGCACAGGTTCGACCAGATGAGCAATTACTTTGATGCTTTTCGCATAGACCACATTCTTGGTTTTTTCCGGATTTGGAGTATTCCCGCAGACACGGTGGACGGCATACTGGGCAGGTTTGTACCGGCTATTCCGGTAGATATTTCTGAATTCCATCAAAACAATATTTGGTTTGACCACGACCGCTATTGCAAGCCTTATATCACCTGGGACGAATTATGGAGTATTATGCCTGAGTCAGCCGTGTATGTGATGGATCATTTCCTGGAGCCTACGGAAAATGGCAGGTTTCACTTAATAAAAGAATTGAGTACGCAACGAAAGGTGCTTGACTATTTTGAACGGAACAAGATGGCAAACGGTGATGCCATTAAAAACGGACTGCTCAGCATCATTACCAATGTCATATTATTAGAAGATAAAAATTCCGGGGGACAGAAGTTTCATTTCCGGTTTGACATCACACAAACAAGTTCTTTTCAGCACCTGGACGATTATACGAAGGGAAAGCTGCATGCATTATATATAAACTATTTTTATCACCGCCAGGATCAGTATTGGAAGCGGGAAGCCCTTAAAAAACTTCCGCAGCTAAAACACAGTACTAAAATGCTGGTATGTGGTGAAGACCTTGGAATGGTGCCGCATTGCGTACCTGAGGTAATGAACCAGCTCGGAATTCTTAGCCTGGAAATTCAGCGGATGCCAAAAGCTGCCGGATCAGATTTCTTTCATCCAAAAGATGCGCCCTATCTTTCAGTGGTTACCCCCTCTACACATGATATGAGTACAGTCCGGGGCTGGTGGGAAGAAAACAGGATATACACACAAAATTTTTATAACTATTGCCTGGGACATTATGGCCAAGCGCCGTATTTCTGCGAACCCTGGATAAGCAGGGAAATTATTTTACAGCATTTATACTCCCCTGCAATGTGGTGCATATTTCAATTACAGGATCTTTTTGGGATGAGCGCCAGCCTGCGTGTTGAGAATCCCCACAACGAGCGAATCAATATTCCATCGGAAGCTCATCATTATTGGAGGTACCGCATGCACATTTCATTAGAGGATTTATTGAAAGAAAAAGATTTTAATAATGAGATCATGAAATATGTAGTTGAAAGCGGAAGAAAACAAGATGCCGGATATCAACAGCTATGAAAATTAAGTACAAAGTTTACAATCTTCCCTTTCGCCACCCGTTCACTATCTCTAAGGGTACAAAGACCCACCAGCCGGGAATAGTAGTTGAGTTGGAGCATTTTGGCAAAAAAGGTTACGGTGAAGCGCCGGCAATTACCCAGTACGATATTTCTGCAGAAAAAATGGTTGCAGATCTGGAAGCGAAAAAAGCGGTTATCGAAAAATTTGCGCTTACAAATCCCGAACGATTCTGGCATTTCCTGCATCACTTGCTGCCGGACAATCCGTTTCTTATATGTGCACTCGATATGGCCTGTTGGGATATTTATGGGAAAATGAGCGGGCTGCCACTTCACAAATTATGGAAATTGGATACTTCAAAAAATCCAATGACAGATTTTACCATCGGAATCGACACGGTTGAAAAGATGGTTTTAAAAATGAAAGAAAAGCCATGGCCAATCTATAAAATAAAATTGGGTACAGCTGAAGATGTAAAAATCATCACTGAACTCAGGCAACATACTGATGCCATCTTCCGTATAGATGCAAATGCTGCCTGGCAAGCTGAAGAAGCCCTGGAAAAAATTCAAGTATTTAAAGACTTAAATGTTGAATTTATCGAGCAGCCACTTGCCAAAGATGACTGGGATGGAATGAAATATTTATTTGCCAATTCTCCATTGCCATTGATAGCAGATGAAAGTTGTGTGGCCGAAAAAGATGTAGAACGATGCCATGGATTTTTTCATGGAATCAACATAAAGCTTACCAAATGCAGCGGTATCACTCCGGCTTTACGAATGATCACGAGAGCCCGTGAACTGAAAATGCAGGTAATGATCGGATGTATGAATGAAAGTTCCATCGGATCGTCGGCCATCGCGCAATTGTTACCTTTACTTGACTATGTGGATATGGATGGCCCCATGTTGCTTTCTGAGGATTTGGGGGAGGGCGTCAGTTTTGATAATGGAAAAATATCTTATAAAAACCTAAATGGCATTGGTGTAAATGTGCAGTCATTTTAAAAATTAGATGAAAACCAGCTAGGCTTCGCGAAAACTTTTTTTGTTAAGATAATTTTTCATCCTTTACTTTGTGCATTAAATGAATAACAAAGTTTACATACATCATCATCATGTTGCTACCAGCGGGTAAGCTATGTTGTTGAATATGTAATGATCATATTTTTATAAAAGGCTTACTAAACAGTAGGCCTTTTTTATTTTAATAAAATGATATGCTAAAGATTGCGGTGCAAAAATCCGGAAGGTTGTATGACCACTCCCTGCAG
Organism: Ginsengibacter sp.; assembly: GCA_039930305.1. Taxonomy (GTDB): domain Bacteria; phylum Bacteroidota; class Bacteroidia; order Chitinophagales; family Chitinophagaceae; genus Ginsengibacter. The sequence continues at coordinate 3,523 of JBDSPQ010000049.1, forward strand.
TTACTGAACGAATGCGGTATCGAGCTCAACAATGGTAACCGCCAATTGAAAGCTACTGCCGCTGATTTTCCTATAGAGGCATATTTTCTGCGGGACGATGACATTCCGCAATATGTTTTTGATGGTGTTGCGGATATCGGGATCGTCGGAGAAAATGTGGTTTTTGAAAAAAATAAAGAGGTAAAAGTGATGAGCAAGCTGGGCTTCGGTAAATGTCGCCTGAGTATTGCGGTGCCCAAGTCGATGGATTATCGCTCCATGCAGGATCTCCAGGGGTTGAAAATTGCCACCTCTTATACCGGACTCCTGCAAAAATTTCTTGATGAACAAGAAGTAACTGCAGAAATTCACGAAATAAGCGGCTCGGTTGAAATTGCTCCGGGAATCGGCCTTGCAGAAGCCATCTGTGACCTGGTGAGCAGCGGAAGCACTCTATTTACAAACGGCTTGAAGGAAGTGGAAGTCATTTTAAAGTCGGAGGCGGTGCTAATTTCACGACAAGGGCTGACGCAGGAAAAGAAAAATATCCTGTCAAACCTGATCATGCGCATGGACGCAGTGAAAACTGCAAAGCATAATAAATATATAATGCTTAACGCACCCAATTCACAATTAGCAAACATTACTGCCCTGCTGCCCGGAATGAAAAGCCCTACTATCGTACCTCTTGCAGAAAGCGGATGGAGCAGTGTGCAGAGTGTGGTAAATGAAAATGATTTCTGGACGATTATTGAGAAGTTGAAATCATACGAAGCAGAAGGCATTATTGTAGTGCCGATCGAAAAAATGATCTTATAAATCTGAATTATGAATAACATTATCATTGAGCCATTGCAGGGATCCTGGCAAGCGTTAGCAACGCAGCCATCACCTGATTCTTCCATCATGGCAGAAATAGTAACAGAAATTTTAGCAGATGTTCAATTAAATGGGGATGCAGCTTTGGCCCGGTACTCTCTTAAATTTGATAAATATGTACCCACTTCCTTTCTGGTGAGTGATAGTGAGATCATCGCAGCGGAAGATGAAGTGGCAGAAGAATTGAAAGCCGCTATTTCAGTTGCAAAAAAGAATATTGAAAAATTCCACAAAGCACAGCTTCCCGGCAAGGTAAAGAAGATCACTACTGCGGAAGGAGTTCAATGTTGGCGCCAGTATGTGCCAATAGAAACGGTGGGATTATACATTCCCGGAGGTACGGCGCCGTTGTTTTCCACCTTGCTAATGTTAGCTATTCCTGCGAAGATTGCCGGATGCAAAAATATAATTATTTGCACACCGGCAGGCAAACAGGGGATCATCCATCCGGCTATCCGGTACACTGCGCAAATACTTGGTTTGAAAAATATTTATAAAGTTGGCGGCGCCCAGGCCATTGCTGCCATGGCCTACGGAACTGAGAGTATACCGGGGGTTGATAAAATCTTCGGGCCTGGAAATAACTGGGTGACGCAAGCAAAAAAAATGGTGAGTATGGGCGAAACGTCCATCGATATGCTGGCGGGACCAAGCGAGCTGGCAGTCTACGCTGATGAAAGTTGTATTCCTTCTTTTGTTGCGGCAGATCTGCTGAGCCAGGCAGAACACGGACCCGATTCCCAGGTTGTGCTCGTGGCAAAGAATCTCGGCATTGTTGAAAAAGTTGCCATAGAACTAAATTTTCAATTGGATCTTTTGTCAAGAAGAAAAATTGCCAATCAAAGTTTAATACATAGCCGCTTTATCGTGATAGAGGATGAGGAAAACGCTTTCAATTTTTTGAATTTCTATGCTCCTGAGCACCTGATCATCGCTTCTGAAAAAGCAAAAAAACTTTCATCTAATGTGATAAATGCCGGAAGTGTTTTCTTAGGAAACTATTCTTCTGAAAGTTCCGGTGATTATGCTTCCGGGACTAACCATAGCTTGCCGACCGGGGGCGCGGCCAAAACATATAGTGGTGTATCCGTTGATAGCTTTGTAAAAAAGATCACCTTTCAAAAAATAAGTAAAAAAGGAATTAAGAATATCGGAACATCGGTAGAAATAATGGCGCAGGCTGAAGGCCTCGACGCACATCGCAATGCAATTAGTATTCGACTTAAATCATTGGATAATGAGCAAATTCAATCTTGACCGGCTGGTCAGGAATAATATTAAGAATCTTAAGCCTTATTCATCTGCCAGGAGCGAATATTCCGGCAGTGCCGCCGTTTTTCTTGACGCGAATGAAAATAGTTTTGGCTCTCCACTCAATGAGAATTTCAACCGCTACCCCGATCCCCTGCAGTGGCAGCTAAAAGCGGAAGTTTCAAAAATAAAGGGCGTGCCTCCGAAAAATATTTTTATCGGTAATGGAAGCGATGAAGTGATTGACCTGGCAATCAGGATTTTTTGTGAGCCGGGCATGGAAAATGTAATCATTTGCCCTCCAACCTACGGCATGTATGGAGTCAGCGCCCACATAAATAATATTGCGATAAAAGAAGTCTTGCTTATAAGTAATTTTCAACTTGATGTGGAAAGCATTTTACAGCAGGCGGATTACAAAACAAAACTGCTGTTTATTTGTTCACCCAATAATCCCACAGGTAACAACATGAGTCGGAAAGATGTGGAGATGCTTGTCAATAATTTCCCGGGCCTTGTAATCATCGACGAAGCCTACATCAATTATTCAAGGCAAAAATCTTTTATCGCTGAGCTCACAGAATATGAAAATCTTATCGTGATGCAAACACTTT
>JBDSPQ010000050.1:0-2719 GCA_039930305.1 Ginsengibacter sp.
AGAATAAGTGTTGGAACAAAATGGGACTTCCACCTTCGTTCGGTAAAATTTTTCCGGCAATATAAATGTCGCTCAGGAAGAAGCTTGTGCCAAGATTGCGATCAAACAACAATAAGATAGCGCCGGACAGTAAAACCGGGAACGACAACACTCCGAGTACGGCAGTAAAGAATAAGGCCCAGATCGTTAGGGGAATACGCGTCATACTCATGCCCTTCGTCCGCATATTTAAAATAGTTGAAATATAATTTAACCCGGCTAATAGTTGGGAAACTATAAATAACGCCATGCTTGTAAGCCACAAATCCATCCCTATTTTAGAGCCATCGGATGCTTCACCTAATGCACTCAGCGGAGGATATATTGTCCATCCACCGCTTGCAGGGCCTGTCTGTACAAATAATGAGGACATCATTACTATTGAGGCAGTGAAGAAAAACCAGTAAGAAAGCATATTCAAAAACGGAGACGCCATATCCCGTGCGCCAACCTGAAGTGGAATCAGGAAGTTCGCAAAAGTACCGCTAAGCCCAGCCGTAAGTACAAAGAATACCAGTATAGTTCCATGCATCGTGACCAGCGAATAATAAAATTCCGTGTCCAACTTTCCTCCCTTCGCCCAATGGCCCAGAAAATCTTCAAGAAAAGGAAAAGTCTGCTCCGGATAGCCAAGCTGAAGCCTGAATATTACTGAAAACAGGCCGCCTATCAATGCCCAGATCATACCTGTGATCAGGAATTGTTTTGAGATCATTTTATGATCCTGGCTGAAAACATATTTAGTAATGAAAGTCTCCTTGTGATGATGTACATGGGCCTCGTGACCCAAATCGTGAACCACCAATGGTTCTTGGTGCAAAACTTCTTCGTTATTCATAATGATATCATTTAAAGCCTTCGGCTAATATTTTATTGAGTAACTACCTGGGCTACTGTCCTTGCCGAATCTGTAGCTGGGGCTATTTTTTTAGTTGGGTCTAGTTCGGGGAAAGCCAGATAGTATTCTGGTTTTTGAGTCGCCATATATTGGTCGAAAGCCTGTTGACTTTCCACTATGATGATTCCCCGCATAGTAAAGTGTCCTTTCCCGCACATCTGGTCGCAGCTTATTTCATAAGTAAAATTTGCATTACCAGTCTTTTCTTTCATTTGTTCTGTAGTGTATATCGGTGTGAACCAAAGCGTAGTAGGTGTGCCCGGCACCGCGTCCATTTTCATTCTAAAATGAGACAGACCAACATCGTGTATCACATCCTGTGAATTAATGACCAACTTCACCGGTTTATTTACCACCACATGCATCGTAGTAGGAACATGAATATCATCATGGCTGGCAGCATCTGCCCAATCTACTCCGAGCGAATTATTCTTATCAGGATCTGTCAATTTATAGTTTTTTCTACCTAAAACTCCGTCACGACCAGGATAACGCATCTCCCAACCAAATTGATGACCGGTAATCTCCACAAGCTGTGAATCCTTCGGCGCGTCCGAAGTGAATTTAAACCAGAATTTCAAACCAAAAACAACCAGAACAGTCAACACTATAGCCGGGATGCCCGTCCAGATAAGTTCCAATTTATTGTTATGGGTAAAGTATAAAGCTTTCCGTTTGTCACTTTCCTGGTATCTGAAAGAAAACCAGAACAATGCGATCTGGGTTATAAAAAATACTACGCCTGTGACTGCTATGGTTATAAGCAACATTGTATCGATGCTTTTGCCTTCCTCCGAGGCAGAACCCTGCGGAAATAACGTCTGGTGATAAAATAATTTGTTACACCACCATACGCCAATAAGACCCAGGGTGAGAAATCCAATCATCAAAAAGCCATTGATCTTATTATTCTGCCTTCTTGCTTTTTCTTCACCCTTTAAAATACTGACATACTCACTTGCCTTAGCAATCTGGAATATTACCAGGAATATCAAAACAATGATCGCTATTAAAAAAAAGTCATTCATAGTTGTCTTATTTTCCCTTTCAACTCAGGCTGTATTTGAATGCAAAGGTACTTTTCAATTTCCTAAATATTTTTATCTCTGATAATTTTAAGTATACAGAAAACATAAATTATACGTGATGTATTATACTCTCTTTCAGGAACGGATGGTTGACCGGTGTCATGGCAGTTTTCGATGCAAACCTTCCCACACCCCAAAGTATAACACCGATGAAGCCTAAAGGTATTCCAAACTCAAACCAACTTAAATGTGGATTAAACTTAACTGTTCCCGGCATCACCATCTGGTAAAAATCGATCCAGTGACCAAAAATAATAAGGACACACATAAACGTAACAATGGTATAATTCCGTTTTGCCGCCTTCTTCATCAGTATAAGGAAAGGGCATAAAAAGTTTAGGATCAAGTTCAGAAAAAATATGCCTCTGTAAGGTCCCTGCGAGCGGATCTTAAAATAAACTGTTTCCTCAGGAATGTTGCCATACCATATCAACATAAACTGGTCGAACCAGAGGTAAGTCCAGAAAATAGAGAAGGCGAACATGAATTTCCCAAGGTCTTGCAAATGCTCTTCCGTTACATATTCAAGTTGTCCGCGATTTTTAAAATAAATTACAAAAATCGTAAGGAGGGCAATTCCGGAAACAAATGTGCTTGCAAAAGTGTACCAGCTATACATCGTGCTAAACCAATGCGCATCAATACTCATAAGCCAAAGCCATGGCATAGTGGAACCAACAGTAAGGCCAAAGAG
>JBDSPQ010000051.1:0-3361 GCA_039930305.1 Ginsengibacter sp.
GTATTTCCGGCCGTTTGAAATAGGTGTTTAAAACGCTCAGTGTCGGCGCAGTAGTTTCAAAAGCGTTACATGAAACAGTTGCCAATATTTTTGCTTCGCCCGAATCTGCAAACGCGTGCAATAGCGCCATCGCTCCTACATCATCATAATCCGGTGCGATATCCGTATCAAAAATTATTGAGACAGGCTGCTTATCCTGTGCGGTAAGCTGTAGAGTATTGAATAAAAAAATAATGGCAGCCAAATATTTCACGATAAAAAATTTTACTAAAGGAAATCATTTTATCCTAAATAAAATTTGAAAGAACGAATTAGATTCAATTCATCACTGTTCCCATGAAATTGGAAGAGTCCAATCCTGCAAAATTCCTTACCTCGCACTAATGAGAGACACGGCTATTCAAAATTCAAAGGGACATTTATTTTGAAGCTTACATTTCTTCCCATGTTGTAAATACCGGTGCGGCCTGTTGAGTTTCCGGGATAGGGCTCGAAATATTTTAGCCTGTTTAAATGAGCCTGGTAGGCAACGTCAAAAATATTATCTGCAACAATATTTATGGTAAATACTGTATTTCCTTTTTTGTTCAAAACGTCTGTCCCAATACCTGCGTTGAAAAGCTGGTAGCCAGGTGTAGGAGTTTCCGTATCGTTATCGAGGTAAACACGGTCCTGCCTTGCATAGTATTCCATTTGCAATTTTATGAAGGCATTCGCTAAATGATTTCCAATTTTATCAATGTTAGCCCTCAACTCGGAGAAGGTATGTAGCGGAGGAATGAATGGAAGATACTTCGCACTGTCGGAAAGTTTGGGATCACCGTAGACACCTTTGTTTACACCATAAACCAATGATAGGGAATTTTCAAAGTGAAGCCAATCAAGCGGGTGCGGATGAATGTCAATGGAAAATTCGCCCCCATATAAATTTGCCCTCGCAGCCTGGTATTTAAAAGTCTGGTTGCCGGCAACTATTATCGAGTCAGTTCCGCTTTTATTAAGTAGCTTTTGATTGTATATGTAATTTTGAATGCTGTTATTAAACAGTTCCGCGTTTAGCGTCACGTGCAGAGAATTATAGGTTAAGCCAATGTCTTCCTGCAGGTTAAATTCAGGTTTGAAATCTACATTACCTATCTGGTAAGCATTGGTACCCGGGTGCACGCCATTTGATGATATTTCCGAAATATTCGGCGCCCTGAAACCTCTTCCGATATTCGCTTTCATACTAAATTGATCTGTGAACCTATAGGAAAACCCTGCGCTACCGCTTATACCGGAAAAGGTATGCTTATAAGCAGGAAACGGGTGGGCAGCACCGATAGTGTCATGACCGTATATAGGAATGTCGAAGCCTGTCGCCGGATGGGGGCTGGTATATAATGCGTCGCTATTATAATTTCTGACATCGTAACGCAATCCACCGGCAAACTCCAACTTGCCAAATGATTTTTTTAAAAATATAAAAGGACCTACATCAAACTGGTGATAGGATGGGATGATAAATTCCGTACCATTTTCAACATTATTGGCCTGGTACAGTCCATTAATTCCGGCTGTAGTACTCAATCCATTATTTTCGTGGAAATAATATTTTACATCGTAACTATAAGTATTTAGCTGGAGAAAAAGGCCCGGGACATCCGCCTCGGGATGGCTGTATTCACGACGCAGGCTTCTTTGAAAGGCAAGATTTACGCCAAGCCTTCCCCTACCCAATGAAAAACTATTGGTGGTATATGCCCTGTAATGCTGTACATGCTGATGGATATGAGAGATCTTATACCAAGTAAATTCTTCATCACTTACAATTGGCCTGTACAAATCATCTTCGGTTATTTGTTTTGTAAATTTTCGGGTTGCCGAATCACGGCTTCCATCAGGGATTTCCTGCAGATCGTCAAACATAGAAACTCCGGCATGGGAGTAGCCCCATTTACGGGTAATACCAAAAATTGCTGATGCATCAGTTTCGGCAAAACCAGTATTATATACCCTTCCATCATATTTATCCTGGTAGTCATTTGCCAGCTTATGCGTTATCGTTCCACTCCAGTTGAAACTCCCGTTGTGACCGGCCATACTTGCAGAATTTTCTATAAGGCGATTATTTGTCTGGTATTCACTTAGAATGTTTCCTTTAATCGTACCCTCAGGTGGTGACGCAGGCGGTAGCAAGTTTACGACTCCGGCCACAGCATCTGAGCCGTAAATAAGACTCGCAGGACCCTTCACGACTTCTACCTTATCCACTGTATTTTGATCTACTTCTATACCATGCTCATCTCCCCATTGTTGTCCCTCCTGCCTTACACCATCATATAAAGTAAGGATTCTATTAAATCCTAATCCCCTGATAAATGGTTTCGAAACATTCGGCCCGGTAGTTACGGCACTAATTCCCGGCACTTTGGAAATAGCATCAATTACATTGGTACTTAGGTTTTGCTTTAGATACCGGCTTGTAATAGAAATAATAGGAATTGGGTTTCTCCTGATGGAAGTAGCCTTTGAAGAGCCGGTCACTACAATTTCGCTTTCTTCAGTAATTGAAATGTCTAATGCAAAATTTTCTTCAATGTTTTTGGTAAATGAGATATTTTTTAGAACAGATTTGTAGCCAATAAATCTTACCTCGGTCAGGTAGGTGCCGTACGGAATATTATTGATCTGGAAATGGCCTGCGTTATCAGCTACACCACCTTTTCGAAGATCAGCAATATAAACCGATGCACCGCCAAGGGGAGCGGTATTGGAGGAGGAAATAGTACCTGAAAAAGAAAAGCGCTCCTGGCTTTTTTGAGCATGAACTTGTAAGGATACGACACATAATAAGAGTACCGTTATGAGCAATTTGTTCTTCATTTTAAAAATTTGAAAGAGGTAAATTTTTTATGCCTTAAGTGCGGAATGAATATTACTTTGTCCGTTGCAGAACAGTGTCATTGATAAATCAGGCAAACGAAGGCGGGCCTCGTAGTGTAAAGAAGAATGGAGAACTAGAAGGTATACTATGTTCCAGCGCGGACTGATATGCAGGAAAAAATGAATCTACGCTAAGAAATACCGGTTTGCATTCAAAGATGAATGATGATTCAACCACCAGGTTATCACACTTACAATTGAATTTCGCAATATGAAAAGAAGGATGTTTTGTATCAGTAACCTTTAGAATTGAGGCATCTTTATGACCGGCAAAGCAAAAGTGCAAAACTCTGGTTGGCGTAATGCTCAATGCAAAAACCAACAATACGACTGAAGCGATGAATCTTTTAATATGTGCCTTTCGAAGCAACAAAAAAGTTATTATTAGAGTGCAAATATAATGAAAGGTATCCTGAAAGCTAGTCATAGGTCGATA
>JBDSPQ010000052.1:0-4929 GCA_039930305.1 Ginsengibacter sp.
CCATGGCGAATACAACAACAGGCGAGCGCGATCCGGCCTTGACAATTGATAGCAGGCCGATAACCGTGATAACAATGAAGAAAAGCTTCCACATTACTTGCTTTTGTTTCAGCATCGCATAAATTGATACGATACATAAGGCACATCCATATTGACCATAGTTGATAGTATTAACAGTTGAATTCGCATCGTACCTGGTAGTCTCATCATCAAATAATAATAATCTCGGTGTTAACCTGGCAAAATGAAACGCCAGCAGCAAACCGATTGTAAGTGAGATCCAGAAAAATTTAAACGAATTTTCTGAATCAAAAGTGTGGTCATGTCTGAAAGTAAATGCTAATAGTAAGTCGATAAAAAACCCAATGAGATCCATGGTACCGTTTGTCTTACTTAGTATTGAATAATTGGGATCAAAATAAACATCTATCATGATGTTTACCATATAAATGACGCATACAGCTAAATACAAGCGTTGCACCGCATTGAAATGAAAAAGCGATTGTTGCTCCTTAAAAATGACCCAACATGCCAGCAATATGCGGATTAGCCAAAAGATATTTTTTATGAGAATATTGTCGATGCCGACAATGTCTGGTATAAAAGTGACCAAAAGGTATAAAGAATAAAAGTTCATTGAAAAATGAACCGATTTCTTATATCCTTTTACGTCGAGTCCCACAGGTTAGTTGCTTAAGAGTATTTTGCTGAAATTAGCTGGATTATATTCATCTATCAATTTTTCACCATCATAACTGAAATACGTGCTTTCTGAAAGTAACGTAAGTACCGCATCTTTGATTTCCACCGCGTTGTGGGGGTTTACATTAAGTCCCAATTTGTTGAGTCTTACGATTTTTGCCAATAGCCCCTTATTCGGTGCCACAATGTTTTTGTTGTAAGAAATAGCATGTCCAATAACACTACTTGCACTGTAGAAATTAATATATGGCATAAGAACCAGGTGACAATTTTGAAAAATAATTTCCCGCTCGGCTTCACCTACAAAATCATCATTATAGGCCACACTTAGTTCGTTCTTGTGCTTATCGATATAGTCCAGATAAGAAGTTCGGATATCCGAAGCAAACTTGCCGGAAATAATCAAATGGATATTTTTCCTGATCTCTTCGGGTAGTAACAGTAGTGCGTCTATTATAGTTTTTAGATTTTTACGTGAATCGATGCTTCCAAATACAAGCAGGTTTTTTTGGTTATCATCTATATCATATTTTTTTAAAATATGCCTGACGAAAGATTCATCTAAATCTTGCTTATGAGTTTCTATTGGATCCGGAATGTTATTAAAGATCTCCTTAAGCCTTCTATTTAAAATATTGATACTTTCAGTATCATTTATTATAAATAGCTGTTCTATGTTTTTATTTCGAACTAAAGCATATTTCTGAAAAAGAAAATTTTTCCAGATTTTTCGCAGCTGGAAATCCAGGCCACCCTTAATTTCTTTGAAATGAATATATGGTTGAAAAAGAATTCCGATCACTTTTAACCCTAGTTTCTTAAATCGTGATGATGATATGAGGATGAGATAGCTATCCACCTCCATAAAAATAATCTTGTTAATTGCGGGATATTTTTTTATTGCATCACGTAGCCACTTCCACTCTTCAAAACTCCGTAAAACCGAATTACTTTTTGTTCTTTGAAATTCAACAAATTCTAAGGTATATTTCGATGAATCTGCCAATACGCCTAACATTTCCCTCATGCCCTTGGGCAATATAAATATGAATTTATGGTGTAAGGAAGAACTATCGTTGATATATCTCATGAGATGCGAAATATACATGCTGCGGTGGCCCGTAAAGTTGGACTCGAATATCGCTGTAAGCTTTCCTGAGGTTGTATCTTTCATGTAAGAATATTATGGCAAAGTTGTAAATCTTTTTGGAAATGCATTATATCAAACATGAGGAAGTAAATGAATTAAAGAGAAAAAGAATTAAGACCTTAAACTGCAATCGTCTTTTTCTGTTTTTGAAAAATAAATGCAGCCATAAGTTAAAAAAGCTCTTTACAGATTCAAATGAAAGATTTTTATTGTTCAGCATCTGCAAGCTCTTAATCATAAAAAGTTCTCTTTGGCCGGACATGAGAGCGTTTAAAGAAAGCTGATAATATAGTACCCTATTCATAGACTTGGTGAACCTTGGAATATTTATCTGATCTCCCCATTTATCACAAATTTGCTGTATTCCCAGAAGTCTTTTTGTTTCGTTTTGAGACACCCTGTCTCCTAGATGTTGCCTGAAATGAACTAACGTTTTGGGTATGTGCGCAAATTCAAAATGGTGTGCGATCCTGAACCAGTAATCCCAGTCTTGTAAACTAACCATAGTTTCATCAAACATTCCGCAAATAGCCACAACTTCTTTTCTTATAGTTACTATACTCGAGGTGGTTGGGCAAAACTTTGCCTTACACATGTGTCCAATTATATCAGAAGGCACTTTTGAAGCAGTGGCCTGGTCGGCAATCAATAGATTGTTGTGTACATAAAGGCAATTAGAATATATGAGACCGGCCTTTGGATTTTGCTGGTGTGCCTCAGCATGCCGTAAAAGTTTATCGGGAAGCCAGACGTCATCATCATCGAGGAAGGCAAGAATGTCTCCGGTCGACATGCGAATTCCAAGATTTCTGGCTGCGTTGCCGCCTTCCTGAATAGTGTGATGATATACCGTCGTTCTGTCAAAATTTTTGAGAAGATTGTCAATTATTTCCTTATCTCCGGGATGATCATTTACAACTATGATTTCATAATCACTAAAAGTTTGGGCCGATACGCTATTAACCGCATTTACCAGCAAGTCAGGTCTTTTAAAGGTTGGTATGATTACAGAAAATGTCATAGCTTTTTAAGCGATGGCTTCAAACACCTGGGTTTTTTTTATTTAATAGTTTGCCAATTCTCTTCTTTATCCTATTGTGTAAAACAAGCAATAGATTTTTAGAAGGAACCTCCCTAATATTATAAAGCGTTTTTTTTGTTTCCAATCGTATTTTTTTCGTCTTATTTTTTGCTGGAATTTCGGTATCATAATAAAAGATGTCATTGCCAGGGATATTGTAAATAACATTAAGTTCATGGGGTATTAGTTCCAAACCGTAAGATTTTACCACTTTAAAATTCCTGATCGCTGTGGTAAGCCAAAATCTTTTCCCATCCCTATTCAACTTTCTCGCATATAAATCAATACAAACCTCAGATTTACTGTTACCCAGGTGTCCTTCGAGCCCTTCTCGTTCATAAAACGCATCATATCGGTAAGCAGTATCTTCAAACGGTGGAAATGAATAGTGATCTTTCTTTTTTGTCAACAAAGCAACCTGGAAATATTTGTTACCGGTCAAATGTTCACCGACGTCAGCAAAATTGCTCGAGAGTGAGACATAAGGATAAACGAAATATTTTTCTTTCTCTACGCAATAAATTATATGATATTTTAGCCAGGATTTTGCAGACCAATTTTTGACATTATCCGGGATCAATTTTTTGCTGACAATGTCATTATTATTCACATACCATTTCTTAAAATCCGCCCACATACTTTTTGACCAAATCTGCCCCCAGGATTGGGCGCTTTGTATGAAATAAGTATCAGCGCCATTTTCAGCCGGGGTAAATAGACTATCGGAGATCTGCGACCATTCATTTGCATACAGCGATATACCAGCAATTTTAGGATTATCCTCGTATGCGGCCAATGCCTTCAATGAATAATCGTAAAAAAAAGGGGAAACGATAATATCATCTTCCAGAATGATCACAGCTCTACAGTCTTCTGAAAGATCACCGCAGGCAATCACGTGCATTTTAAGACCCAAGTTTGACGGATGCTTGATTATTTTTTTTTGTCCATATTTCCAAATAAAAGTCTCTGCCAAATCAACTATCTCTTTGTGCTCCTGCGAATCCTGGAAATCAATACTGATTATTAATGGAATATCTGAAATCTCGTACACGGCGCTTTCTATAAACGAGAGCAATCTCTTTAGTGATTTTGGCCGGTTGAAGGTAACAATGACTATCGCAGGGTTCAAGTGTTAGATCTTTGTTTCAATGAATCAATAGGAAACTTACCCGAATAGTCCTTTTATTCTGGTAAAGGTTCTCTTTATAAATAACTTAATAAGAAATGAAGGCGGTAGTGAAAGAGAATTTTCGCGAAGCGTTTTACGCACGTAGTCAGGAATAATTCCTTTCTTGAAAAATATCGTAATCATCGATGAATATGCAATCAAACTATTATATATATGCATATCTGCAGCCTGGTTTAATTCTTTGGTAAGCTTGTTTTTGGACTGTAAATACTTTTTGACACTTAACCTGAGATTGATACTATTTTGTAAAATTTCTACAATCCTGTTATCATTTCTGCTATTCGAAATGGAATTTGGGTTTATGTGAACAATGGTCAATATTTCATGACAAAACCCAATCGAAATATTATTCTGTAACATTCGGAAAAGCAAATCATATTCCTGGGATGAATTTTTATTTTCATCCCATCCACTTACAAGTTGTACCGCTTCTTTTCGCCAAAGATTGGCACTGGTAATCCCAAGCTTGGATATTAGCAGCCCTTTCCATACGTTTTCATCAGAAGTTCTAACTGTCTTTGACAATCTTTGATCATTGCTGTATCTATATATATAGCTATTGCTGACAATGACGTCATACCTCGAAGTGGCAACCAGATCCATCTGATGCTTTAGCTTTTGGGGCAGTATTTCATCGTCAGAATCAAGAAATTGAATCCACTCCCCTTTGCTTTCTGCCACTCCCTTATTCCTGGCGCAGGGCGCTCCCTTTCTCTTCTCACAAAATACTCTTATCAGGTCCGGATATTTATTTTTGTATTCATCAATAACGCGCATGGTGTTGTCAGTCGAATTATTATCGAC
>JBDSPQ010000053.1:0-7531 GCA_039930305.1 Ginsengibacter sp.
TGTAATGCCCGGCACCCCTAAAAGCAAAGTGAAGGCCAGGATGATTCTCACCCCCACGCATGCAAAACGCTTTATGAAAGCTATGATCGATAATGTAAAAAAATTCGAATCCGTAAATGGAAATATCCAGGACATTGAAGCGGTAGAATTGCCTTTAAATTTTGGAGGGCCTACTGCCCAGGCTTAATCTAGCCGATGTTTCGATTCACGTAATAACAATAAATCAAACTTGCTCACTAAGGTGTATTAGAGGCAGCAACTAAATTGCTAATCCGAATTTTGATTGAATTAAAGCTTCACGTTTTAGGGAATTTACTGGAGCGAATTATAATAATCCTTCATCGGCAAAACTGAAATAACCTTCGTCACTTACTATCAGGTGATCTATAACACTGATTTCGAGGTATTTTCCTGCCTCTTTTAGTTTGGCAGTCAGCTCTTCATCTACTCTGCTCGGTTTCAAACTACCCGAGGGATGATTGTGGCATAGTACCAGCGAAGTGGCTCCCACTTCGAGCGCTTTCTTAAAAAGTATCCGCGGATCAACTACCGTACTTGTCATGCCTCCCTTGCTCATTATTTCGAAATGGTTAATCTTATTTGATTTATTTAAAAATACTACTGCAAAAACCTCGTAGCTGTAATCTTTCAAAGTGGTTTTAAGATAAGAAGCCAGGTCGTTACTGGATCTTATATAAGTTTTGTTTAGCGGAGAAATGGATTGCCTTCGCCTTCCTAATTCCAACGCTGCAGTAAGTGTTATGGCTTTTGCCTCACCAATGCCTTTTACCGTCATAAGATCATTGAGGCTCAATTTCCCCATTTTATCGAGGTTATTATTACTGAGGGCAAGAACCTCCTTTGCGAGATCCACCGCGCTTTTGTTTTTACTGCCTGTACTTATCAGTATTGCCAGTAGCTCAGAATCGCTGAGGCTTTCCCTTCCTTTTTTTACGAGTTTCTCCCTGGGCCTATCGTCGATTGCCCAGGATTTGATTGACGTGGAAGACTTGTTAGAACTTTCCATATATTTTGAATTATTACAAGCAATATTAATTATAATTTCGCCTCACCAACTAATGGTCTCATCAACAATTCTAAGATGCATCCCAATGTAAAAATCTTCTCAGGAACAGGGTCTCAATATTTGGCGAGGCAAATTGCTTTGCGGTTTGGCGAACCACTTGGTAAAATAAACATCCAAAAATTTAGTGACGGCGAGATTGGTGTCGATTATAATGAAAGCATAAGGGGGCAGTTTGTATTTCTTGTGCAGAGCACTTTTGCTCCTACTGATAATCTTATGGAGCTCTTATTGATGATCGATGCCGCCAAGAGGGCATCTGCATACAAAGTAATAGCTGTTATTCCTTATTTCGGCTACGCAAGGCAGGACAGGAAAGACAAACCAAGGGTGGCTATTGGCTCCAAGCTGGTGGCCAATATGCTTACAGCTGCTGGTGCAGACAGGATAATTACGATGGATCTTCACGCTCCGCAAATTCAGGGATATTTTGATATACCTGTTGACCACCTGGATTCCTCTGCTATTTTTATTCCATACATAGAAGACCTGAATCTTGAAAATCTAACCTTCGCAGCCCCTGACGTGGGAAGTGCTAATCGCATCAGGGAACTGGCGAGCTATTTTGAAGTGGAAATGGTGATATGCGATAAGCACCGCAAAAGAGCTAATGAAATTTCGAGCATGGTAGTGATTGGCGATGTTACAGACAGAGACATTGTTTTGATGGACGATATTTGCGACACAGGTGGAACGCTGGCCAAAAGTGCAGGCCTTCTAAAGGAAAAGGGGGCCAGGAGTGTCAGGGCGTTCTGCACCCATCCTGTCCTTAGCGGAAATGCGTATGCGAATATCCAGGCAAGTTCATTAGAAGAATTGGTAGTGTGTGATACCATTCCTGTAACGAAGAAAATAGATAAATTAAAAATTGTGTCGGTAGCGGATTTATTTGCAATAGCTATTAGAAATGCTTACGAGAATAAAAGCATTAATAGTTTGTTTCTTCGCAGTAAGATATTAAAGAAAAGCATACAGAAAGTGTAACATAAAACCTGCACAGCCCGTTTTTTATTAAAACCATTTGTCTTCAGGTTTTGACTGATAATTGTTATCTTTGCGCCTCAAAAAAAGATAATAATGAAAACAATTACAATCGAAGGACAAATCAGGACCGAATTTGGCAAATCAGCCACCCGCCAACTTCGCTCTGAGGACAAAGTGCCAGCTGTAATTTACGGAGGTGCAAAAGAAATTAATTTTTCTGCTCCGGCATCGGCCTTTAAAAATATTGTATACACTCCGGAATTTATGCAGGCAGAAGTGAAGGTAGACGGGGCTTCTTACAAATGCGTGTTGAAAGACATTCAGTTTGACAAGGTTTCCGATAGACTGATTCATGTTGACTTCCTGGAATTGGTTGGGAATAAGAAAGTTACTGTTTCTATTCCCCTCAAGTTCACCGGTGTACCTGCCGGTGTTAAGGAAGGCGGCAAGTTGGCAGTGAAAATGAAATCTCTTAAAGTAAAAGCACTTCCCGAGCATCTGCTTGAGCATATTGAAATGGACCTTAGTGAATTAAAACTAAATGAAAACGTTCGCGTACAGGATGTGAAGGCCGACAATATGGAAATATTGAACTCGCCTCGCATTCCGGTTGCTTCTGTAACTATGACCAGACAGTTGAAGCAGGAAGAAGCTTCAGGCGCCAAGGCAGCGCCGGCAGATGCAAAAGCTGCCCCTGCTGCCAAAACCGCAGCAACGGCAGAAAAAAAATAATTACATTTACGCTAATGCCCCCGGAAACGGGGGCATTTTTAATGGCACATTTTACGCTCAGTCCCTTACTGCAAAGTTGTGTACATTTGCCAACCTTCAAAATAATTACTTCGGGATAATTTTTTAATCATGGGAATGGATCGGAATACTGTTATTGGATTTATCTTATTAGCATTATTATTTATTGGATATTTTTATTATTCCAAACAGGGCCAGCTGGCAATGGAAAAGGAAAGACAGCACCAGGTTGACTCCTTAAGTAAGCTGCAGCCTAAACCAGATACCGGGCAAATCTATGCGCCGAAAGATTCTACACAAATAGCAAAGACTTCTTCTCAGGGAAATCTGCTTCAGGATTCTTCTGCAAAAGAGCAATTGGTTACAGTGGAAAACCAGGTTCTCAAAATAATTTTCAGCACAAAGGGAGGACAGCCTAAGAGTGTAGAGTTAAAGAATTTCAAAACATTTGACAAGAAGCCGCTGATACTTCAGGATGGCAAATTCAACAATATATCTTACGCTATAAACACGGGCGAAAATAAGACAGCACAAACTTCTGATTTGCTTTTTACCCCTTCACAGATCCAGACAACCAGTGATGGCAAAACAAGGCTGTCGTTTTTTCTTCAGACTAAATCCGGCGAAAAAATCGAGCATCAATACATAATCCCGGTAAACGATTACATGCTTGATTTTAATATCCTAATCAACGGAGCCAATACACTTGTTACTAATCATACTCTTAATTTGCTATGGCAGGTAAAAGCGAATAAGCTGGAAAAAGATATTGAATGGGAAACGCAACAATCTCATATAGCTTTTGTAGAAAATGGCGAGTATGACTTTGAAACCCTTGCTACGGGTAAAAACGACGTAAAGCAGCTAACACAACCTGTGGAATGGATTGCGTTAAAACAGCAATTCTTTGCCGCAACCATTATAGCCAAGTCGAAATTTGAAAATGCAGAGTTAAGATGGGAAACTCCTTCTGATACTTCACTGCGCGTAATTGCCCAGGCAACCGCTAATATGCGCATTAGAATTCCTGAAGGATCGTCTTCAAATATTGGGTTGCAACTTTTCTACGGGCCTGGCGACTATAAGATCCTAAAATCGTATGGTAACCAAATGTACAATATGGTACCCCTGGGATCCGGCATATTTGCTTTTGTAAAATATATTAACAGGGGATTCGTGATGCCTGTTTTTAATTTCCTGACATCAAAAATTGCCAGTCTTGGTTTAGCCATTGCCCTGCTTACCATTATTATCAGGCTTCTTATATCACCCCTTACTTACCAGAGCTATTTAAGCGGTGCTAAAATGAAATTATTGAAGCCGGAAATTGATTTGTTGAAGGAAAAGTATGGCGATGACAAGCAGTCATTTGGGATGGAGCAGATGAAACTTTTCAGGAGTGCTGGTGTAAATCCTTTGGGTGGTTGTATTCCTGCAGTACTCCAGATACCGATCTTCTTTGCACTATACAATTTTTTTAACTCTAATATCACGTTAAGAGGGGAAAGCTTTTGGTGGGCTGCAGATTTGTCATCGTATGATTCTATTTACAACTTGCCGTTTACTATCCCCTTTTATGGCAACCACATTAGCCTGTTTACCATACTTGCTGTCATCACGAGTCTTTTGATATCGCTATATGGAATGAGTAATATGCAGGACAACAGCAACCCGGTAATGAAATACATGCCTTTTATCTTCCCGGTAATTTTGCTCGGTGTTTTCAACCGGCTTCCATCTTCTCTTACCTGGTACTACACTGTTTCAAATGCCATCACCCTGATCATACAATTTGTAATTCAGAAATATATCATTAACCATGAAAAGATACTGGCGCAGTTAGAGGCTAATAAAAAGAAGCCTGCTACTAAGAGTAAATGGCAGGAGAAGGTAACTGCTATGCAGGAGAGTAACAAAAAACTCCAAAGCATGCAGCAAAAAGCAAAATCGAATAGTAAAAAATAAATACGACCACAGGGCCTGCAACTATAATCCTGTCCTTAATGTCTTTGATAGAACTTAAATACTTGGGTTATAAAAACTTATTATGAAGACTTCTAAAATAATAATTTCAATATTTTGTTTATTTGTTGCCTATCATGCTCAGGCCCAGAAAGCCTTAACAGAAGGCTCCCTGGTTTACAATATTTCTGTTGAAACGGGTAGCGCAGAACCAAAAATGGCTGATATGCTCGATGGTGCAACTACTACTGTTTTTATTAAAGGAAATCAAAGCCGTACGGAAATGGTCAGCGGATTAGGAACTGAAGCCACAATTCATAATGCAACAAACGGCACCGGAGTAATTTTAAAAGAATACAGCGGCCAAAAATTAATGATCACTTTAACAGACGATGATTGGGCAAAAAATAATAAAAAATACGATGGAATTATATTTGAAAGTACAGGTGAAACTTCAGTAATAAATGGATATAACTGTCGCAAAGCGATTGCAAAGCTGAAGGATGGTACCTCTTTTGTTGTGTACTATACAAACGATGTGGCGGTGAGCAACAAAAATTATGATTATCAGTTTAAGACTTTACCCGGCCTTGCTATTCAATATGAGATGCAATCAGGTAAAATGAAATTTAAATTTACCCTGTCTAAAATAAATTTTCAAAGTGTTCCTGAGGCGAAATTTGAAATCCCAAAAACCGGTTACCGGGTCCTCACTTACGAGGAAACAAAGAAGTAATAGTTGCTCAGAAAAATCAGGTTGTCGCGACTAACTGGTAAATTTCTTTAATGTTTCTGCCAAGCCCATCATAATCCAAACCATAGCCTAAAACGAATTTGTCCGGAATGGTGAAGCCCAGGTAATCAATTTTTATAGGAAACTTCATTGCATCAGGCTTGTGTAAAAGTGTCGCAATCTTTAATGACGATGGATGATGGTGCTCCAGTTGCGGTATAAATTCCGTTAATGTTTTGCCGGTATCAACGATATCTTCTACAATTATCACGTCTCTTTGATAAAGATCTACGTCCAGCCCGATGGCGGTTATTACTTTACCCGTAGATTTAATTCCCTTGTAGGAAGCCAATTTTATGAAACATATTTCTGCTTCCACTGAAACTTCTTTCAGAAGATCAGCCGCAAAAATAAAAGCACCATTTAATATGGCTATGAAAAGTGGTTTCTTACCTTCATAATCCCGGTTTATTTCTGCCGCCACTCTCGAAACTTCCCGTGCGATATCAGCTGAATTAATGTATGGAATGAATTGCTTGTCATGCACCTGGATTGAAGACATATTTTATTTTGAAATGATCAGTTTCTGACCAATATATAAATCATCATTTGTTAAGCGATTCCACTCACGGAGTTGCGGTACTGTTACATGGTATCTTTTTGAAATACCGTAAAGGCCTTCGCGCGGGCCGACTTCGTGGATATTAGAAGTAAGATTTCTGGTGTCAGCAATATCTTCCGTGTCTGTTTGTTGCCCGGGCTTTAAAAAAATCTTTGCCCCTGGAAAAATCTTCGCTCCTGATGAGAGATTATTATATGCGTAAATACTTTCAAGCTGGACCCCGTTTTTCTGTGCGACATCACGGAGCGTTTCATTTGCGTGCACTATGTAAGAATCCTGATCACCTTCCTTTTGTTTTTTTTGTAAAAAGATCAACTGGTCACTTTCAAGTAAACCATCTGTTGGAAGATCGTTGAATTCAAGTAACCTTGTAAGATTTATATCATACCGTGTCGCTATAGCCAATAAAGAAGTTCCCTTGCCTGCATTGATTGCTTTTACACCGTTAACAATTAGTTCTGAACCTTCTTTAACCTGGGTTTGCCGTACGGCGCTGTTCCCGTCGATTTCTTCATTTGGAATTGCCTGTTCACGATCATCCGTGTATTTGCTTGCATCAAAAACAGGAACTTCTCCAGCGGCAATGAGTGTATATTGCTGCAGGTTATTATCTTCGATATTTTTAATAAGTATATCAGGATATTTTGGATTGGTAGCATAACCAGCCTTTCTCAACCCTCGGGCCCATGCTTTATAGTCACGGGGATCAAGTTTAAAAAGAGCTGAATACCGCTCGCTGCCACGCAAAAAGTTGGAATGATCGCGATAGGATTCTTCTGCATTTTTATACACCCGGAAGCATTCGCCCGGCGCATCATCATCATGACTGACGCCACCAGCGGTCCAACTGCTTTTGCATTTTATGCCGAAATGGTTATTTGATTTTTTTACCAGATCGCTATTTCCGTTTTGTGTTTCCAATATCCCCTGGGCGAGTGTTATTGCTGCTGGGATTCCCATGCGTTTCATTTCGCGAATGGCCATATCCTTGTACGCTTCAACATACTGGCCCACAGAAATGTCCTGGGCAGAAAGTGAAGTAGCAAAGAATAGCAGCAGGAGAAATTGACAAAGAATTTTTCTCATAAAATGATTATCAACTAAATATCAATGACGAAACAAAAATATTGTTACTTTTTAAGTATAATCATCAATCCGTCTCTAACGGTCAGCATTACCTGTTGTACCCTTTCGTCACAAGACACGTGCTTATTGAATTGATTGATGGCAATAGCATTTTTGC
Organism: Ginsengibacter sp.; assembly: GCA_039930305.1. Lineage (GTDB taxonomy): Bacteria > Bacteroidota > Bacteroidia > Chitinophagales > Chitinophagaceae > Ginsengibacter. The sequence goes on from JBDSPQ010000053.1 coordinate 7,379, forward strand.
CTTTTATGTTTTCATCGAGCACTTCACCATGAAACAAGACATTGTCGGCTAAAATAATGCCACCGCGTTTTAAACGGGGCAAAGTTAGCTCGTAATAGTTAATATAGTTGACTTTGTCTGCATCAATAAACACAAGGTCCCATTCTTCTTTTA